>NZ_JBVVPO010000012.1:0-76070 GCF_055811795.1 Bradyrhizobium sp. MI1.7 | reverse complement strand
GCGCACCGCCGAAGGGGCGCTGCGCTGCGTCCGGGGCACGAGACCGCAGTCTGAAGCGCAACTGCATCAACATCGGCCAACAAAAAACGCGGCGTTTCCGCCGCGTTTTTCAATTCGATCTGCGCCTCTCGATTACGCCTGCGGCTGAGGCTCCAGGCCGGGATCCGGATCGGGCCGCGGCCGCGACTTGCCGGCCGGGGGCACGGCGGAGGCGCGCGGCGTAGCCGGCTCGAGCACGGACTCGCGGTTCGGCTTCTTGCCCTTGAGCAGGTCGATGATCTCGTCGCCGGAGAGCGTCTCGAACTCGAGCAGGCCCTTGGCGAGAGCTTCGAGGTCGGCACGCTTCTCGGTGAGAATGCGGGTCGCTTCGTTGTAGCCCTCTTCCACGAAACGCCGGATCTCGGTGTCGATCTTCTGGACCGTCGCCTCCGATGCGTTCTGGGTGCGCGAGACCGACATGCCCAGGAACACCTCGTCCTGGTTTTCGCCATAGGACACGGTGCCGAGCGCCTCCGAGAGGCCCCAGCGCGTAACCATCATGCGGGCCAGACGCGTCGCCTGCTCGATGTCGGAGGATGCACCCGAGGTCACCTTCTCACGGCCGAAGATCAGCTCTTCGGCGACGCGGCCACCCATCATGATGGCGAGGCGCGAGGTCATCTGCTCCAGCGACATCGACAGCTTGTCGCGCTCAGGCAGCTGCATCACCATGCCCAGCGCGCGGCCGCGCGGAATGATGGTCGCCTTGTGGATCGGATCGGTCGCGACGACGTTGAGGCCGACGATGGCGTGGCCGCCCTCGTGATAGGCCGTCAGCAGCTTCTCTTCCTCGGTCATGACGAGCGACTTGCGCTCGGCGCCCATCATCACCTTGTCCTTGGCCTCTTCGAACTCGGCCTGGGTCACCATCCGCTTGTTGCGGCGGGCGGCGGTCAGGGCGGCTTCGTTGACGAGGTTCATCAGGTCGGCGCCGGAAAAACCGGGCGTGCCGCGCGCGATGGTCTTGAGGTTGATATCCGGCGCCAGCGGCACCTTGCGGACGTGAACCTTGAGGATCTGCTCGCGGCCGACGACGTCGGGATTGGGCACCACGACCTGACGGTCGAAGCGGCCCGGACGCAGCAGCGCGGGATCGAGCACGTCGGGACGGTTCGTCGCCGCGATCAGGATCACGCCCTCGTTGGCCTCGAAGCCGTCCATCTCGACCAGCAACTGGTTCAGCGTCTGCTCGCGCTCGTCATTGCCGCCGCCGAGACCGGCGCCACGGTGACGGCCGACCGCGTCGATTTCGTCGATGAAGATGATGCAGGGCGCGTTCTTCTTGGCCTGCTCGAACATGTCGCGGACACGGGAGGCGCCGACGCCGACGAACATTTCGACGAAGTCGGAACCCGAGATGGTGAAGAACGGCACGTTGGCTTCGCCCGCGACCGCACGCGCGATCAGGGTCTTACCGGTGCCGGGAGGGCCCACCAGCAGCACGCCGCGCGGAATACGGCCGCCGAGGCGCTGGAATTTGCCGGGGTCGCGGAGGAATTCGACGATCTCCTGCAGGTCCTGCTTGGCTTCGTCGACGCCGGCGACGTCCTCGAAGGTGACGCGGCCATGGGCCTCGGTCAGCATCTTGGCGCGCGACTTGCCGAAGCCCATCGCCTTGCCGGCGCCGCCCTGCATCTGCCGCGACAGGAAGATCCACACGCCGATCAGCGCGATGAAGGGCAGCCAGGAGACCAGCAGCGAGACGAACCACGGCACGTTGTCGCCGGGCGGCTTCGCGGTGATCTGGACCTTGCTGTCATAGAGGCGCTTCACCAGCGTCGGATCGTTCGGCGCATAGGTCTGGAAGCTTGAGCCATTGGTGAAGGTGCCGTGGATATCCGGCCCCTGGATCACGACATCGCGCACATTGCCGCGGTCAACTTCGCTCAAGAGCTGGGAGAAGGCGATGTCCTGCGATGAGGCGCGCTGACCCGGATTCTGGAAGAGCGTGAACAACGCCAACAGCAGCAAGACAATGATGACCCAGAGGGCGAAATTGCGCAGATTGGCGTTCATCGATCTTCCTTCATGGTCGCGCGGATCGCGGCCTGATCCTTGGGCGGTAGCAGTTACTTTGTCAGTGCGAGGAAATCCCCAAGGAATCCTCTTGGTTAGACGGATACAATTTAGGTGCCGCCCCGGTCGCTGCCAAGGGAACGAGATGGGACTATTTATCCCATCTTAGAGCGATTCCCGCTGAAATAATGGCGATCTGCCCGGGGTTTTTCCTGCCTGGTTAAGGTGTCCTGACGGCGCGCGGCGGAAACGGCCGGTGTCATGATCCGCCCTGATCCGCCCTCGTCCGTCCCTTGGACCGCCGGGCCGGCGCCGGTGCGATGTGGATACGCCCCCCGGCAAGGCTGATCAAGGCTCCCGCAAGGGTCTGCTTCAGGAACGGCCGGCCATTTGCGGCTGCGCGGGGGCTTTCAGCCAAACTTGCAGCCATGGCCTGATCGAGCGCGGCCAGGAGAGTCTCGACCTTGCCGAGTTCCGCCGGCCCCTCATGACCGAGGGCATTGACGGCCCGCAGCAGGAGCCGCAGCCGGACCTCCTCCGGCAGATTGGCGAATGCCGAGGCCTCGAAGCTGCGACCGCCCGCCTGCGGCGCATCGCCGCGCGCCCGAAGCTGAAGGAAGCGTTCGGCGCCATCGACCAGCACGTCGACCGCCGCATTGGCGCGCGCCAGCCTGCCTGCGAGCCGCGCCAGGCTCCGGCTGTCGCCCCCCTCGGCCGCGAGTTGCGGCAGCAGCGCGCGCAGCCGCGGCCGGGTGAAGGCGGTGTCGCGATTGGTGGGATCATCGGCAAATCCGATCTTCGCCCGCCTCAAGGTCGCGATCAGCTGCGACTTCGGGACATCGAGCAGCGGACGCACCAGCACGACGCCGTCGCGCTCCGTGAGGCGCGTCATTGCCGACAGCCCGGCAAGCCCGCTGCCGCGGACAAGGCGCATCAACAGGGTCTCGGCCTGATCGTCGCGGGTGTGGGCGGTCAGCACATGGCTCGCGCCGGCGTTTCGCGCGGCCTGTGCAAGCAGGCGGTAGCGGGCTTCGCGTGCAGCGGCAGGCAGTCCCGTGTTCGGCTTCGCGCCACGCCAGCGCAGGGTCCGGTGTGCCAGCCCGAGTTCGGCCGCAAGCCGCTTGACCTCGCGCGCCTCGCGCGCCGCCTCCGGGCGCAGGCCGTGATCGACGGTGACGACGGTCAATTGCGGACCGCGTGCCAAGCCGCGCTTCCAGCGCGCGGCGAGCCACATCAGCGCGACCGAGTCAGGTCCGCCGGAGACCGCGAGCACCAGCGCCGGCGCACTTCTGAGCTCGGCGAAGAGTTGCTTCGCCGCGCGCGCCGAGATCGGTGAGTTGTCGTCGTCCGACATGACGCTGCCCAGGCAATCACCAGACTATTTAGCGCGGCGCCATCCGCATTGTCAGGGCGCAAACACCACGCGTCAGCACTTCACCCGCTTCTGCTCGCGATCGACGGCGGATTTGACGCCGGCGGAGGCGCGCGGATATTTGCGGCCGACCTCGCCGAAGGCGGCGCAGGCGGCCTCTTTCTCCTTCAGCGCGGCCAGCGACTGGCCGAGCCGCAGCAGGGCATCCGGCGCCTTGGCGGATTTGTCGTATTTGGTGGTGACGGCGAGGAAGGCTTCCGCGGAGTCGCGATATTGCTGGCGCTGGAAATAGCTTTCGCCGAGCCAGTATTGCGCGTCGCCGAGCAGCGGATCGCTCGGATGTTTCTGCGCAAAATTCTTCATGGTCTGCTCGGCGAGCGCATAGTCCTTGCGCTGCATGTAGCCGATGCCGAGGTCGAACTCGTCGCGCGGCGTTGCCGAGGGCGGCAGGGTCGTCAGGCCGGTGCCGCCCGATGGCGCTGGATAGCCCGATTGTGCCGGCGGATAGCCGGGCTGGGCTGCCGGCGGCACGCCTTGCTGGTAGCGCGGGCTGGTGTTGGCGAGATCGAGCGGCTCGCCGGCAGCGCGCCCGCCGGGCGCGCCGCCAGGGGCGCCTGCCGGCATCGGCTGCTGCCCGCCACCAAGCGCGCGCGGCGCGCCGGGCGCATTCGGGTTCTGGTTCGGATCGAAGGAATCACCGCGGCGGCGCACGCCCGGCGCACCGGGCGCCGGCTGCTCCTGAACGATCGGCGCGGGAGCAGCGATCTGCGGCTGCTCGTAATTCGGCTGAGCCTGTTGCTGCTGGCGATAGGCCGGCGCGGACTGCGCAGGCGGTACGGCTGCGACCGAGGGCTGGACCGGCACCTGTCCGGGCGCGGCTTGCGCGCCGCCCTCGAGCGCCCGCAGCCGCTCTTCGAGCTGGCGGTTGCGATATTGCAGCTCCTCGTTCTGGCCGGTGAGCTGGCGCAGCTGGTTCTCCAACCGCTCGATCCGCATCTCGGGGTCATCGTCCGACTGCGCCAGTGCAGGCGAGCACAAAGAGAACAGCGCGGCGATCGCCACGGTGCCGGTAAAGACCTTGGATCTGGATGACATCTTGCCCTGACGACGAAAACGAAATCTGCGACGGAACATGCGACGCGCCACACATTGAAAGGCAGTACGCCAAAAATGTGACTGGCACCACGGGGTTTCGGTCACAGATGGCTGAAACAAAACCGGCGCCCGAGAGGGCGCCGGCATAATCGGTTCCTGAAGATGAACGGCGCCTGACTGATCGTCAGGAGCTCGCGTTCAGCACGGTGACGGCGCGACGGTTCTGCGACCAGCAGGAAATATCGTTACAGACGGCGACCGGCCGCTCCTTGCCGTAGGAGATCGTGCGCATGCGGTTCGGATCGATGCCGCGCGAGGCGAGGAACGAACGCACCGACTGGGCGCGGCGGGCGCCGAGTGCGATGTTGTATTCGCGGGTGCCGCGCTCGTCGGCATGCCCCTCGATGGTGAAGCTGTACTGCCGATAGTTCTGGAGCCACTGCGCCTGCTTCTCCAGGGTCACGATCGCCTGCGGCGTCAGATCGGTCTGGTCGCTCTCGAAGAACACGCGGTCGCCCACGTTAACGACGAAATCCTGCTGGCTGCCAGGCGTCGCAGCATTGGCCATCGCATCCGTCGCTGCGTTCTTGTTCGCGCATGCGCCCATCGACAGCGCGATCGCAACCACCGCAGCCAGCTTCAATCCCTGGAGGATACGCATAGGGTATTTCATTCCGGAGCCTCCACGCTCACGTTCGTCCACTGCTGTCCGGTCTACAGGGGGTTGGTTAAGCGAACGTTCCGTCAACCTTGATGGAACCTTGCTTCAGCCGGTCAAATGCCCCCAAACCGCGAAAAGCAACCGTCATGGTTAATGGGTTCTAAATGTGGCGCGAGGGTGAAGCAACCTGCAGCAACCGGCAAAAGTGCAGGCTTTTGCTGGAATTTTGGGCTCGGACGATGATGGGGATGAACGGAGCCCCGGCCGAAAGGCGCGCGGCGGCTCGAGGCGGTGACGGCAGGCAATCAGACGTGAGCGGCTTCCGGCACCAGTGACGACCGCTGCGGGATCTCGCGCTGCCCGCCGCGCCCAAACAGCATCCGCCGCTCGAACGCGGTGGAGCGCATGATCGGATAGCGCTCGAACACCTTCTTCCGGAAGGTCGGGAAATCCGCCGCCATCAGTCCGAAGGGCTTGGTGAGACCCGGCACCAGGCGGGGCTCGGCGATCGTCTCGTGCAGGAACACCCGCCGGTAGAAGGCCTGATGCTCGGGACGCACGATGGCGAGGCCGAGATCGGCATTGAAGTGCTCGCACGCCATGTAGGCGAGCCGGGTCGTCAGATAGGGCAATTCCGGAACCCGCTTCACCTGGTCGGGATCGGCGACAAAGCGGGTCGGGTCGATCATGACCTCGCCGCGATCGAGCCGCGGCAGCAGGATGTCGGGGAAGACGTCGGCCGAGGTGGACTCGCGCCATTCCGAAGTCAGCACGCTGATGCGCACGGAGCTGCAGAGCTGGCCACGGAGATAGACGCCGAAGGTCCACGCGTTCGGCAGCTCGTCGTAGCGGTCGGTGACGCGGGCTTCCGCGGATTCCCTGACGGCACCCTCGCGCAGATAGGCGCGGTAGCGGAGGTTGTAGATTTGCTCCTTCTCCGCGTCCGTCGCCGCGAGATGATAGTCGACGTCGGTCAGAAGCTCCGCTCCCCGTCCAACAGCCGAAATGACAGATCTGGCTGAGGACTGCATTCGAACTCCTTACCCACCACCAACAACACCACGCGAACCTGGGCCATTTGCCGCTGAACAACTTGCGCGCGCGTGACGATTTATTAACACCTCCTTAACGACGATGCAAAGCAATCGACGCGATAGGGTTAACCCCCGTAGCACTACGGTCGGTTCAGCAACTGTCTGAAACGACGTGCAATTTCTGGATGTGGAATCAGGCGAAGGAGCGTGAGCTGACAACCTGGAGCAGGCCCTCGCCGCGCCGTCCATGCGAGGCGTTGAGGAGCTGGCGCATCCGCACGGCGGGCACCGGACGGCTGAACAGATAGCCTTGCGCCTCGGAGACGGTGCCGTCTGCGCTGATCAGCTCGAGCTGCTCGTTGGTCTCGATGCCCTCGACCACCACGGCCATGCCGAGGTCGGCCGACAGCCGCGCCACGCCACGCAGCAGCGTCAGCGGCCGGTCGGTGTCGATGCCCTCGAGGAAGGAGCGGTCGATCTTCACCTTCTGCATCGGGAAATTGTGCAGATAGCTGAGGCTGGAATAGCCGGTGCCGAAATCGTCGAGCGAGATGCGCACGCCGAGCGCATGCAGTTGCGACAGCGTGTCGTGGGTGAGCTGGGTGTTACGAAGCAGCGAGGACTCCGTGATCTCGATCTCCAGCCGATGGGCCGGCAGCCCCGAGACCTCGAGCGCGTAGCGGATTTCGCTGAGCACGTCGCGCTGGTGGAATTGCTGCGGCGAGAAGTTGACGGCGACGCTGACGCCGTCGGGCCACTTCATGCATTCCATGCAGGCGCGGCGCAGGATCCAGCGGCCGAGATCGACGATCAGCCCCATGTCCTCGGCGACCGGGATGATGTCGACCGGCGAGACCGTGCCGCGTACCGGATGATTCCAGCGCAGCAGCGCCTCGCAGGTGGTGATCTTGCCGGACTTCAGATTGACCAGCGGCTGGTAGAACAGCTCGAATTCCTCGTTGGCCAGCGCCTTGCGCAGGTCGAGCTCGAGAATGCGGCGGGCCTCGACGGTGGCCGCCATCTCGTCGCGGAAGAAGCAGAAGGTGCCGCGGCCGTCGGCCTTGGCGCGATAGAGCGCCATGTCGGCGTTCTTGAGCAGCGTGTCGGCCCTGACGTCGCCGTCCGGCGAGGTCAGCGCGATGCCGACGCTGGCGCCGATCTCAACCAGGTGATTGTCGATGCGATAACGCTCGCTCAGGCGTTCGACGATGCGGCGGGCGAGGCTCGCGGCATCCTCGGCCGAGCTGATGTTCTGCTGGAACACGACGAACTCGTCGCCGCCAAAGCGGGCGACGAAATCCTCGGGACGCAGCATCTCGCGCAGGCGGTTGGCAACCGCGCACAGGAGCTGGTCGCCGCAGGGATGGCCGAGCGTGTCGTTGACCTGCTTGAACTGGTCGAGATCGACGAACAGCAGCGCGGAGAGACGCTCGGCGTCGTGCGAGATCGCCAGCAGCCGTTCGATCTCGTCGCGGAACGAGACCCGGTTGGGCAGCGCCGTGAGCTCGTCATAGCGGGCGAGATGGGTGATCCGGGCTTCCGCGTTGGTACGCTCGGTGATGTCTTCCAGCAGCAGCACCGTGCCGCCGCCAGTCATCGGCTGGAACGTCCAGGCGAGCGCGCGGCCGCGCGAGGAATCCGGGTCGGTGGTGACGATCTCGCAGATCCGCGCATGCTCGATCTCGGCCAGGATCTGCTTGCCGCTCTCCGCCGAGATGGAGCCGGCGGCGATACAGGCCGATACGATGTCGGCAGCGGTGGCGCCACGCTTGACCAGATCTTCGGGCAACGCCATCAGCTCGCCGAAGCGATGGTTCATCACCGCAAGGCGGCCGTCGGCGCGAAACATGCACAGGCCATGCGGCATGTTGTTGAGCGCGGTGTCGAACTGGCTTGCCAGCGCGGACTCACGAAAGCTCGAGGTCAGCGCCTTGACGAAGATCGCATGCAGGCTGAGATTGATGTTCTTCAGCCCGACGAAGAAGAACACGAGCAGGACGGCGAGCCCGATGTGGTAGAAGCCGCCATGCAGCAGCAGCGCGAGCGACATCGGTGCGCAGGCGAGCGCGACGTGCCACTGGATCACCCGGGGCTGGCCGTAATTGCGGGCGGCGCCGCCCGCGGTGTAGCCGATGCCGATGGCGACACAGAGCATGTCGGCAATCGGATCGTCATTGTTGTAGATGACGACGAAGGACCACAGGCCGAGCACCGCCGCATAGCTGAGCGCGCCGAGCCAGTAGCGCGGCTCCAGGTGCTTGGCTTCCTCGAACGACAGTGGGTGCGTGCGGTTTTCGTATCCGCGCATCTGGAACGCGCGCGCGGTGCCGATCGCGATCAGCAGAAATGCGAGCGGCCACAGCCAGGCATCGCCTGTCTTCAGCGCAGTCATGACCGCGGCCACGGCCGCGGAGGCCGAGCCCAGGAAGATCGCCCAGAAATTCTGCACCATAGAGTTGATGAGAGCGGCGTAGAGTATCGGCTCCAGCTCGTCTCGATCGCTCTGCTTCTGGTCGGCCAGCTGCATCGGCTTGTTACGCGTCCTGTTTGGCGCGTACTTTTACCCAGACCTGATGAAGCCTTTCTGAGGGAACATCGTTAAAGTCGAGTTGTTTTTCGGCAATAGCGAACATGTTTCCGCTGAAATATCAAGCAACTAGGCAAGCGTTGCCGGGCACAAGGTGAAGGAAAGCTTGCGTCCTGCACCAAACCCCGAAAAAATCGGCATGTTTTTTCGAAAACATCGCGCGTCTGAACGCGCAATGTCTTAGCCCCGATGTTTCACGCGAACCTGTATCCGCTTCGCTCGCAAGCGCTCTAGCCGGGTGTCGAGGACAGCAGCGGCGACCATGCCGGGTCGGAGGCGAAGCCCGGCGTCGGCACCTTGAGCTCGTTGCGGCCGGAGATGTCGACGGAGAACAGCGACGGCCCGCCGCTGCCGCCGGGATCGCGGAAGAACATCAGCACGCGGCCGTTCGGCGAGAAGGTCGGCCCTTCGTTGTGATAGCCCGAGGTGAGCAGACGCTCGCCGGAGCCGTCCGGCTTCATGACGCCGATCGAGAACTGCCCGCCGCCCTGCCTGGTGAAGGCGATGTAATCGCCACGCGGCGACCACACCGGCGTCGAATAGGTGGCGTTGGTGTCGTCCTTGGAGAAGGAGATGCGCTGCGCCTGTCCGCCGCCCGCGGCCATCACATAGATCTGCGACCTGCCGCCGCGATCGGATTCGAAGCAGATGCGGGTGCCGTCGGGTGAGTAGGACGGAGAGGTGTCGATCGCCGGCGTGTCGGTGAGGCGCGTGGTCGAGCGCGAGCGCAGATCCATCACGAACAGGTTCGAATTGCCGCCCTGCTGCAGGCTCATGATGACGCGCTGGCCGTCCGGCGAGAAGCGCGGCGCGAAGGTCATGCCGGGGAAATTGCCGACGATCTCGCGCTGGCCGGTCTCGATGTTGAAGAGATAGACCTTCGGATCGCCCTGGCCGAACTCCATGTAGGTGATCTCTTGCGAGTTCGGCGAGAAGCGCGGCGTCAGCACGAGGTCGGAGCCGCGGGTCAGATAGCGCACATTGGCACCGTCCTGGTCCATCATCGCGAGCCGCTTGACGCGACGCTCCTTTGGACCGGTCTCGTCTACGAACACCACGCGGCTGTCGAAATAGCCCTTTTCGCCGGTCATCTGCTCATAGATCTGGTCGGAGATGATGTGGGCGATACGGCGCCAATATTCCGGCGAGGTGAAATATTGCTGGCCCGCAAGCTGCTGGCCCGTGATGACGTCCCACAGGCGGAATTCCGCCTTGAGCCTTCCGTCCTGCCCCCGCGTCATGCGGCCGGTGACGAGGGCCTGGGCGTTGATGGTCTTCCAGTTCTGGAATTGCGGCGCGACGTCGATGTTGCTGATGCGCTCGATGAAAGCGGCCTGGTCGATCGGTGCGAACAGGCCCGACCGCTTCAGATTGTTGGTGATGACCTGGGTGACGCCGTTGCTGACGTCGCCGTCGGCGGGCGAGCCCGGCACGAAGTTGGAGATCGCGATCGGGATCGGCCGAAACTCCGTTGGATTGAGTTCGAGCCGCTTTTGGCCCTGGGCCAGGGCATGTCCGCCCCCGAGCGTCGCGAGCGCCGATCCTGTCAGCGTCATGAAGCGGCGGCGGTTCATCGATAGGACGTCATTCATCGCAAAATTCTTTTGTTCGGATGTCACAACATATCTTTCAGGCCGAAGCGCATTGGAATGGTCTTCCAGGTGTCATACTGCTGCTTCGGCAGGAACGAATAGACCTGACACTGCACGATGGCGCGCTTGGCGCTCTCCGCCACCGCCTGAGCAATCGACCGAGACGGGCCGCGAACCGCGACGATAACCGGCTCGGACGCAAGCGAGCCGTCGATTTTCATCGGGATATCGATGTCAGCCTCGTATTGCTCGGCGTCTTGCCCGTTATAGGTGGGCGTGAAGCAGCGCCGGACCGCATTCGTGAACGCGCCTCCCCACGTCGCAACGTTGTTGGCAGCAGTCCCGGTCGTCGATCCCAGCGCAGCCGATGCATTCAGCGCCGCGCCGGAGAGCTCGTGCCGGGTCGCCGCGCGCTTGTCGAGGTCGCGCTGGATCTGCGCGGGATCGAAGCTGCGCTCCTTGGGCTTCGGTTGCTGCTGCGGCTGCACCGCCGCGACCTTCTGCTCGACGGGCTTCGGCGGAGGCTTCTTGGTCTCCAGTTTCTTCTGGAGCTCGGCGATCGGATCTTCCTTCGCCGGATCAGGCTTCTTTTCCTGCGGCTTCGGCTCTTCTTTGGGCTTGGCCTCGGCGACGGGCTTGGGCGGCTCGGGCTTCTTCTCGACCGGCTTCTCGACGGGTTTCGGCGGCGGCTCGGGCGTCGAGTTGGTCTTGATCAGCTCTTTCTTCTCGGTGACCTTGCCGACCGCTTCTTCCTCGGGCTTGGCCTCGGCGATCTTCTCGACCTTGGGCTTCGGCTCTTCCTTCTTGCCGGTCTTCTGCCCCGACATCATCTGCGCAAGCTGATCGGTGGAGATGATGTCGATCGGAAGCGACTCTTCCGCGACAAAGGCCTTGCTGCTAAAGGTGACCAGTCCCCATCCAAGCACGAGGACGTGGAGGGCAATCGACGCAACGAGTGTCTTGTCGACGTTCACCTTCACCGGTTTACCCCTGATCCGCCTCGGTCACGAGCGCCAGCTTCTTGAAGCCCGCGCCGGACAACAGGCCCATGACCTTGGCCACCGTTCCGTAATCCGCCTTCTTGTCCGCGCGAAGATAGATGCGCTCCTCGAGCCCGCCGCGCGCGTCCGTGATCGCCTTCAGCTTCGGGATCAACTCGTTGATCGCGATCTCGGCGTCGTTGATGAAGACCTTGCCCTTGATGTCGACCGACATCTGGATTGGCTTCTGGTCGTTGTTTTCGAGGCTCTTGGCCTGGGTCTGCGGCAGGTCGAGCGGCACACCGACCGTCAACATCGGAGCCGACACCATGAAGATGATGAGCAGCACCAACATCACGTCCACCATCGGCGTGACGTTGATCTCGGCCACGACGGGCTTGCGCCGGCCACGACGCCCGCCGCCTCCGGACGAACTAGCTACGTTCATCGCCATGATCGAGTGCCCAAATTGCCCCTCACACTATACATGCCGTCCGTCAGCCCCGCTCGTCGATCTGACGCGACAGAATGGCGGAAAATTCATCGGCGAAACCTTCGAGCCGCTGGGCCTGCCGGTTCACCTCGGAAGTGAACTTATTGTAGAAAATAGTGGCAGGAATGGCGGCGATAAGGCCGACGGCGGTCGCAAACAGCGCTTCGGCGATGCCCGGCGCGACCACCGCCAGGGAGGTATTTTTCGACGCCGCGATCGACTGGAAGCTCGACATGATGCCCCAGACCGTGCCGAACAGGCCGACAAAGGGGCCGGCGGAGCCGACGGTGGCGAGCACCAGCAGCCGGCGTTCCAGCCGCTCGACCTCGCGCGCGATCGAGACGTTCATCACCTTGTCGATGCGCATCTGAAGGCCCGCGACCGAGCGGGCGTGGCTCTCGAACGAGCGCTTCCACTCGCGCATGGCGGCGACGAAGCAGGCCGCCATGGAATGCGTCGGCTTGGCCGAGAGCGTGCGATAAAGCTCCTCGATCGACTCGCCGGACCAGAAGGCCTGCTCGAACCGGTCCATCGAGCGGCGGGTGCGCGCGTAAAGAAAGATCTTGTCGATCGCGATGGCCCAGACCCAGACCGAGCAGGCGAGAAGCCCCAGCATCACCGCTTTCACGATCCAGTGAGCCTGCCAGAACAGCGCAATCAGCGACACGTCCGCGGAAGCGGCAACCGGAAGGGCTGACTGAGCCACGTCGGCCGGATTCATAAGCAGTATCCTCTCAAGGCGATCATTTCCCTGACCTCTCCGGCCAGCAAATGGCTGCCGGTTCCCCAACAGCCGCGCTAGCACCGGCGCGGCCGGCAAGCCCGCTCAAAGCCTTGTCTTTCTGGGGTACAGGGGCTCGTCCAAAGCCGGCCGCCTGCATTCCCTGCCAAGATGTCAAAACTATGGGCCTCGAGCACGGCTCCGGGCACGACTGTCCGCAATTACAGAGCCCGCCGATGGTTAACGTGCGGTTACCACGGCCGAATTTGGCTGCCGGAAAGGTAGGCAGCGCAGGCGGTTGGCCGCTTTGCCGCGGGACATGGCGGCGACGGATCGGAGCCGGGTCCACTGGCGAGGTCGGTTCCCTCCCCCCTTGCGGGGAGGGCTAGGGAGAGGGGTACCACACGGGGGCTCCCACCGTGATGAAATCGGACGCACGCAACGAGCACTTTTCCTGGGTTACCCCTCTGCCCCCCCTCCCCCCAAGGGGGAGGGAGCGCAGTCGGACTCGTGGCGCTATGACACCGGGCACAACGGACGCCCCTTCTGGAACCTCCTCCCCTGCCCAGCCCGAAATCGCAGGGAGCTTAGCGTGCGCCACAGCTACACCACGACCACATGCTCCATCTCGCATCTCACGGCGGGCACGAGCTGATAGGCTGCGCTCGCGGACAACAACGTGCCGGCATCACCGGCCCAGCCTGAGGAGCGTCCAGTGCCGAAACCACAAACCAATGTGCGGTGGATGGCCGCCGCGATCATATCGGTCAGCCTCGTCACGTTCGGCGCCGCGCGCGCGGCGTCGGTCGCACCGGTCGCCGCGCAAAACGGCATGGTGGTGTCCGCGCAGCATCTGGCGACCCAGGTGGGCGTCGATGTGCTGAAGCGCGGCGGCAATGCCGTCGATGCCGCTGTGGCCGTCGGTTATGCCTTGGCCGTCGTCTATCCGGCCGCCGGCAATCTCGGTGGTGGCGGCTTCATGACGATCCAGCTCGCCGACGGCCGCAAGACCTTCCTCGATTTCCGCGAGACCGCGCCCAAGGCGGCGACGGCCAATATGTATCTCGACAAGGATGGCAACGTCATCAAGGGCATCTCGACCAAGGGACATCTGGCTGTGGGTGTGCCAGGCTCCGTCTCGGGCATGGAATATGCGCGCGAAAAATACGGCACCATGAAGCGCGCCGACCTGCTCGCTCCCGCGATCCAGTTCGCCGAACAGGGATTTGTACTCGACCAGGGCGACATCGACCTGCTGCGCACGGCAACCGACGATTTCAAGGACGATCCAGCATCGAGCGCGATCTTCCTCAACAACGGCCAGCCGTTCGGCGTGGGCGATCGACTGCTGCAATCCGAACTGGCGAAAACCCTGCGCGAGATCAGCAGCAAGGGCACCGACGGCTTCTACAAGGGCTGGGTCGGCAGCGCCATCGTGGCATCGAGCCAGGCCGGCAAGGGCCTCCTGACGCAGGACGACCTCGACGGCTACAAGACGCGCGAGCTCGCGCCTGTCGAATGCGACTATCGCGGCTATCACGTGATTTCCGCGCCGCCACCGAGCTCGGGCGGCGTCGTCATCTGCGAGATCCTGAATATCCTGGAGGGCTATCCTCTGAAGGAGCTGGGCTACCATTCCGCGCAGGCCGTGCACGTGCAGATCGAGGCCATGCGGCATGCCTACGTGGACCGCAACAGCTATCTCGGCGATCCGGATTTCGTGAAGAATCCGCTCGACCGCCTGCTCGACAAGAATTACGCGACCAAGATCCGCGCCGTGATCGATCCGAACAAGGCCGCAATCTCCAAGGACATCAAGCCGGGCGTCGCGCCGCACGAGGGCAGCAACACCACGCACTATTCAATCGCGGACAAGGACGGCAACGCGGTATCGGTGACGTACACGCTGAACGATTGGTTCGGCGCCAAGGTGACGGCGGCCAAGACCGGCGTGCTGCTGAACGACGAGATGGACGACTTCACGGCCAAGGTCGGGGTGCCGAACCTGTATGGCCTGGTGCAGGGTGAGGCCAACGCGATTGCTCCCGGCAAGCGTCCACTGTCCTCGATGAGCCCGACCATCGTCACCAAGGACGGCAAGACCGTCATGGTGGTAGGCACGCCCGGCGGCAGCCGCATCATCACCGCCGTGTTGCAGACCATGATCAATGCGATCGACTACGGCATGAACGCGCAGGAGGCCGTCGACATGCCACGCATCCACCAGCAATGGCTGCCTGATATGACCAACGTGGAGAACTATGCGCTGTCGCCGGACACGCAGAAGATTCTAGAAGGGATGGGGCACAAATTCGGGCCGCCGCAACCGGCGAACCATTTGGCGGTCATCATCGTGGGCGCGCCGTCACTGAACGGCGAGCAAGTCGGCAATAATCGTTACTACGGTGCGAACGATCCACGCCGCAACAGTGGGCTGGCGGCGGGGTATTGATCTACGCCACCCTTACGACTGTCATACCCCGCGACCCGGCTACGCCAAGGCTTCGCCGGGGCTGCGGTCCAGGGGCGCCGAAGCTTTAGCGTAGGCGTCAAGCGGGGTATCCAGTACACTGCGGCTCCTCCGCATCTCAATGCTGTCTCTGGAATACTGGATTGCCCGCCTTCGCGGGCAATGACGGCGGTAGAAATGGTCGAGGGCCGCCCCTCTACCACTTCTCCTTCGAGGTCCGCACGTCGAGCTCGAACGACCAGGCGCGCTCGGGCTGGCGATAGAGGAAGGCGAAGGCATCGACGATGCCATCGATGTCGATCAGGCTGTCCTCGCGGCCGGCCGCATCCGGGAATCGTGAAAAGATCTTGTCGCCGGCGATCGCGCCGTCGACCACGACATGGCCGACATGGATGCCGTCGCTCGCGTATTCCTTGGCCATCGCCTGCGCCAGCGTGCGCAGGCCGGCCTTGGACGAGTTGAAGGCGCCGTAGCCGGAGCGTCCGCGCAGCGAGGCACTGGCGCCCGTGAACAGCAGCGTGCCGGTCTTCTTCGGCACCATCCGCCGCACCGCCTCGCGGCCGAACAGGAAGCCGCCGAAGCAGACCACGCGCCAGGCATTCTCGAAATAGTCGGCGTCCATCTCGATGATCTTGCCGGGCGTGTTGTTGCCGGCGTTGTAGATGGCGAGGTCGAGGTTGTCGCCGGCGGCATCGAACAGCGCGACGATGTCCCCCTCCCTGGTCGCATCGGCAACGAAGGGCACGGCTGCGCCGCCCGCCTTCGTGATGTCGTCTACAACGGCCTGCAAGGCAGACAGCGTCCGGCCCGCGACGATCACCTTGAGCCCATCGGCCGCAAAACGCTTGCAAAGCCGGGCCCCGACCCCGCGGTCCGGTCCAACGCCGATCACGATTGCCGTCTTCATTGCAACTCTCCGAAGGTTGATAGGGTCAGGCCGCCGAGGCGGGCTCGGGGCAATTGGTCAATCGCGCGGGATTGCCGATCGCGGTGCAGCCGGCGGGCACGTCACCGGTCACAACAGCACCGGCGCCGATCTTGGCGAATTCACCGATATTGATGTCACCGAGAATGGTCGCGCCGCCACCGATGTAGACGCCGCGGCCGATACGCGGCGAGCGCGTCGGCAATTCACCGCGACGGCCGATGCTGACGCTCTGGAGGATGGTGACCTCGTCACCGATCACCACATTCGCACCAATCACGATGCCGGTGGCGTGGTCGAGATAGACGGACGATCCAATGGATGCGGCCGGATGAATGCTGATCTGCAGCAGGTTGGACGCCTCGTTCTGAAACAGCAGCGCCGCGTCGCGATGGTCATGACGCCAGAGCCAGTTCGAGACGCGCCAGGCTTGCAGCGCGACGTAGCCCTTGTAATGCAGCAGCGGCGGCAGCAGGTCGGTGATGGCGGGATCGCGCAATGCGATGGCCTGCAAATCCCGGCTGGCGGTTTCGATCAGCTCTGGCTCGCCTTGAAAGGCGTCGCGGGAACAGGACGTGAAGCGCGTGCGCCCGGTGGAGCCGCTGCCGAGCCGCTGCCCGATCAAATCGGCCAAAGCGGCGGCAAAATCATCGTGAGCGAGAATGGCACTCGCAAGGGCCTTGCCGAACACGGGGTCTGCATCAGCCGCGCGCTGCGCCTCGCTGCGGATCTGTCGCCAGAGGCCGTCGCTCGCCGTGATCGCAGCTTCCGCCATTGTCGCCTCCGGTCCGCCCACTCTTGTGAAGGCGAATATAGGCGGTCCGGGTCGGGGCGCCAGTCACGCCGCCGGGACGCGCTTGCTTTCGCCCTCAAGACCGGGCCGGGCCCGCTTGCGCAGGCTGAGCGCGTAGAGCCAGCCGCCCGCCGCGATGAGCACCGGCAGGACGAAGAGCGCGACATCGCGGAGCAGGATCATGGGGCGATGCTCCCCTTTGCAAACGAGACCGCGCGGCTGAGTGCGAACGAGGCGAACCAATAGAGATAAAGGCTGAGAAAGAACCGCCAGGATTCGCCGAGCTGCCACTGCGGATAGAGCTGGACTTCCGTCTGCCATCCATTGAGGAACGCGATCGCCACCGGCACGGTGTTTCCGAACCGGTCGAACAGCGCCGAGGCGCGCTCAAGGAGCGCGATGCTATGGCTGATCTTTTTGCGTTCGGCGTTGGTCATGGTCGTACCCGTCAGCGCGCGGGAGATGCGCCGTCAGGGCTTGGTCGGGCGTGGTGCGGATCGGGTTCTACCGATCCTGCACATGTACGTGATCAACGCCGCAGAACGCACGCCCGCCGGCGCAGAGGCGAAAATGGCAATCGGGATCGGACGCGCAGCTGCCATAGACCAAGCCGATGTAGCCCAGCACCGCCAGGGCGGTCACGGCAAGCAGCAGGCGGGTGTAGAGGTCCATGATGCGTGTCGTCCAGCAGCGCGGCGGATTGAGGTGGCACGCGCAAGTCTTGGTGTCGGATCCTCGGCGGTTGGTTCGGGTCCCCAAAAACCAAACCACCCGCCTGCGGGTTGCGCAGGCGGGCGGCTCGGGGCCATCAGGACTTTGGGGGCATGCGCCTGAAGGCTTTGAGAGGCAGACCCCGGATCAGCCTATTTAGATCAGCCCTGCGGCTGGTCGGTCGGCGGCGGGGTCGGGCGCGTCTTGTGCTGCGCCATGAACTGGTCGAACTCTTCCTTGTCCTTGGCGTGACGCAGACGGTCGAGGAAGTTCCTGAACTCGACCTGCTCTTCCTCGAGCCGCTGCAGCGTCTCGGTGCGGTATTCGTCGAAGGCACGGTTGCCGCTCGAGGGCGGGCCGAAGCCGAAGCCGAAACCACGGCGCTCCATGCGGCCGCGCATGCGGTCCATCTTGTACTGCATCCGCTCCATCTTGTTCTGCCAGCGATCCTGGTGGCTCCAGCAACCCATTTTTCTGCTCCCGAGTGTGAAAAAGAGAAGGGCAAGTCCGATCGGCCACCAGATGATGAAGCCGAGGATGGTCACGGCGATCCAGCCGGGATGCCAGGGCGTATCGAGCATGTGGGGGCGCTCATAGCGTTCGTCAGAGGAACCGCGCCATCGATTGACATCAGCGGTGTAGGCCATTTCCATCTCCATCACGGCACCAGCGCCGTTGTGAATGTAAATAACATTTACATAGCTAGACCATCCCGCGATTTTGTCAAGCCGGCCGCCTGACAGGGTCGCCGAATTATTTGCGCAATTTTATTTCGGCTTGCCCCAGGGGCCGCCGGGCGGCAGGCCAGAACCGGAGGATGCCTCCGGTGGCACCGGCGGCGGCTCGGCGCTTCGTGCCGGCGGACGGCGGTCGGTCGGGAAGCCGAGGCCGCGCAGATAGATCAGCACCTCGGCTTCGAGCAGGTCATCCGGCGACATCGGCAGTTTTCGCCGCGCGGCGTCGCCACGCGAGAACAGCGAGGCCACGCCGTGGGCCATCGACCAGATGTGCAGCGCCATCATCATGGCCGGTGGCCGCGGCGTGCCGGGCGGCGCCAGCGCCGCAAGCCGTTCGGCGGCGGCGCGAATGATGTTGAAGGCGCGTTCACTGGCGGCCTGCAGGGCCGGATTTGAATCGACCGGCACGCCTGATTCGAACATCGCGTTGTAGAAGGCAGGCTCCTCGCGGGCAAAGGCGAGATAGGCCTTGCCGACGCGCTCGAACGCCGTGACCGTATCCGGGCGCCCGTCGTCCCAGGCCGCGGTCAGGCGCTGCTCGAACTGCTCGAAGCCGCGCTGCGCGATCGAGGACAGCAACTCCTCGCGGTCGCGGAAATGCCGGTAAGGCGCCGCCGCGCTGACGCCGGCCATGCGCGCGGCATCGGCAAAGGTGAAGCCGGCCGCGCCCTTCTCGGCGATCAGCCCGAGGGCAGCCTGCAACAGGGCTTCCTTCAGATTGCCGTGGTGATAGCCGCGCTCGGTGCGGCCCTGGTCCTTACGCCAGCTCATGTGAACAGCTTTTACATGAGCCGGGCGTGAAGTCACTAGCGCAGGCCGGATTTGATTAACCGGCCAACTCGTCATTCCGGGGGCGGCTCGACCCGGGGCTGCTCGACGAGCCGAACCCGGAATCTCGAGATTTCCGGGTTCGCGCGTGTGCGCACCCCCGGAATGACACGGCCTAGCCGCCGGGGATCGGCAGCACCGGCATGATCTCGACGCGTTCGCCGGGGAAGATCGCGAAGTGCGGGTGGTTCTCGAACATCTTGGCTGCGGCCTCATGGGACGCAGCGCGGACCACGGTGAAGGCGCCCATCTCGTTGGCGATGTCGGCGACGCCCTTGCCGTCGACCTTCTTGGTCTTGCCGAGAGGGCCGCCCATGGCCTGGATCGCGCCCTGATGCTTCTCGACCCAGCCTTTCCAGGCCGCCATGCCCTCCTGCTCCTTCGCCTTCCGCGCGGTCTCGGACATCGCGTTCCATGCGGCCCATTGCGGGCTGGTCTTGCTGCCGAGGAAAACGGCGAGATAGGTATCGGTGCTCATTGGTACTCTCCTTTGTTGATGGATGATGGATTGACGAGCCGCGAGTTGATCCGCGGCCGTCTCGGCTACGTCTTCAGATCGTCGAAGCCGGCGGCGGCTGCCTGCACCTCCGGCGGAAAGTCGGCCATCTCCTGCACCTGCCGGATCTCGATGACTTCATTGGCGGAAGCCGGGCACTTCTTCGCCCAGGCGATCGCCTCCTCGCGCGAGGCAACCTCGATCATCCAGTAGCCGCCAAGGACTTCCTTGGCTTCGGCGAAGGGACCGTCGGTCACGATGGGCTCGCCGGTCGCGAACGAGACGCGCGCGCCCATCGACGGCGGGTGAAGGCCGTCGAGCGTGATCAGCACGCCGGCATCCTTCAGCGCCTCGTTGTAGCGCATCATCGCGGCGACGCGTTCGGGATCGAGTTGCACGTCCGGCGGCGCGGTCTCGTAGCCGAGCGGAATCATCAGCATCATGAATCGCATGAGCAGTCCTTGCTTGCTTTGTCGTTTCGGGTTTGCGCGGCGCGGCGCCACCCCCGGAAGGACGGGAGCGGCGGCCCGGGCCGCCCACCCTTACTTCTAAGACGAACCAACCTTTACGGAACCGACAAGGTGATGAAAATTATTCCGGAGGTCATTGCGCCGGCCGCTAGCGCGGCTGCGGCAGAAAACGCCCATCCTTCCGGGCCGCGCCGAAATAGACGTCGATGCGGCTGACCTTGCCACCGGCAAAGGCGAAGAACTCCGTGTTGCGAAAGCTCCTGCCATCTTTCGCCAGACAGAGATAGGTGACGAAGGCCTCGTCGCCCCGGACGAAAATCCGCTCGATGTCGTGTCGCGCGATCCAGCCGGTGTCCCGCCAGCAGCGCTCGAAATAGGCCGCCTTGTCGATGTCGTCGTCGAACGGACTGGTGAAGCGGAAATCATCGGCCAATGCGTCGGCGACCCGTTGCCGGTCGTTGCCGAGATAGGCTGCGAAGAGGTCTCGAATCAGGCGCTCGCGGTCGTCAGGCATTGATGGTCTCCGCAGAGAAGATCCTCTTGAAGACGATGCACGAACGCGTGCCCCGACATTGCGTGCCGAATTTCAACAGAGACCATGCGAAAATATCGCGAGGCGGGTCCGTACGATTACGGACCGACTATGTCCACCGCCGTGCTTATAGGACGAGAATCTTCGCGCGTAGAACAACATGGCCGGCGCACGCGGAACTACGGAGACCGCGCAGCTTGCTGCAAGGGTTTACAGTTGATCAACGCGTGCATGCAACTTTTTCGGGAAGGCCAATTGCAGCTGGGCCGACGCATAGTTGAACCATTCCGGGGACCTTCAAGTGTTCAATTTCAACAGCAAGGCCAGGATCCAGCACGCGCTCGCAGAAGTCGACGCCCTCGATCGCTCGCAGGCCGTCATCGAATTCGATCTCGACGGCACCATCCTCGATGCCAACGAGAACCTTCTGAAAATGAGCGGCTATTCGCTCGCCGAGATCAAGGGCAAGCATCACAGCATCTTCGTCAGCCCGGCCGAACGCGAGAGCGCCCGCTACCGCGACTTCTGGGCCAGCCTGAACCGCGGCGAATTCCAGACCACGCAATACAAGCGCTTCGGCAAGAACGGCAAGGAAGTCTGGGTTCATGCCTCCTACGCCCCGCTGCTGGACAAGAACGGCAAGGTGGTCAGCTTCATCAAGTTCGCCACCGACATCACGGCGTACAAGATCAAGACCATGGAAGACTCCGGCAAGATCGCCGCGATCAACCGCGCGCAGGCCGTGATCGAGTTCAACATGGACGGCACCATCGTCACCGCCAACGAGAACTTCCTGGGCGCGATGGGCTATTCGCTCGACGAGATCAGGGGCAAGCATCACAGCATGTTCGTGACGCCCGAGGACCGCGCGAGCTCGGCCTATACCGCGTTCTGGGCCAGGCTGAACCGCGGCGAGTTCGAGGCGGCCGAGTACAAGCGGCTCGGCAAGGGGGCTAAGGAGATCTGGATTCTCGCGACCTACAACCCGATCCTCGACGAGACCGGCAAGCCGTTCAAAGTGGTGAAGTTCGCAACCGACATCACCGCGCAGAAGATGAAGGCCGCCGACAATGACGGCCAGCTCGCCGCGATCCAGAAGTCGCAGGCGGTGATCGAGTTCAACATGGACGGCACGATCCGAACCGCCAACGAGAATTTTCTCAAGGCGGTGGGCTATTCGCTGGCCGAGATCAAGGGCCGGCACCATTCCATGTTCGTCGAGCCGAACGAGAAGAATTCGGCGGCCTACCGCCATTTCTGGGAGACGCTCAACCGCGGCGAATACCAGGCCGCCGAATACAAGCGGATCGCCAAGGGCGGCCGCGAGATCTGGATCCAGGCGTCCTACAATCCGATTCTGGATCTCAACGGAAAACCCTACAAGGTGGTGAAATACGCCACCGACATCACCGCGCAGGCGATCGGCCGCAAGAAGGCCGACAATGCGCGCGGGCTGATCGAGGCGGTCGCGGCCGGCAGCGAGCAGATGAGCGCCTCGATCCGCGAGATCTCCGAGACCATGGCGAAATCGCGCGAGACCTCCAAGGTCGCGACCACCAGGGTCGAGTCCGCGGACGGTCAGGCCCAGAAGTTGACTGCAGCGGCCCAGGCCATGAGCGGCATCGTCGAGATGATTTCGGGCATCACCAGTCAGATCAACCTGCTTGCGCTCAACGCCACGATCGAATCGGCGCGGGCAGGCGAAGCGGGCCGCGGCTTTGCCGTGGTCGCCTCCGAGGTGAAGAACCTCGCCAGCCAGGCCAAGCAGGCCACCGACACGATTACCTCCGAAATCGACGCGCTGAACACCATCTCGGGCGACGTTGCGAGCTCGCTCACCGCGATCAAGGCCGCGATCGCCGGCGTCAACGAGTTCATCGCCTCCACCGCGGCCGCAGTCGAGGAGCAGAGCATCGTGACCTCCGACATGTCGTCGAACATGCAGCGCGCATCCGCGGAACTGGCGTAAGCTCTCGCTTTATCACGATCCCCGTCATCCTTCGAGGGCCGCTGAAGAAGCGGCCACCTCAGGGGTGACGGAGAGAGAGAGAGAGAGAGAGAGACCGACGCTCTTATCCTACCGCTCCCAGCGTCGCGTCGCTTCACTCGCCCCTTCCGGCAGCATCTCGAAGACCGGCGAGGCCAACACCGCATGCACATGCAGCATGGTCGCTCCCGAATTACGGAAACCGTGCTTGCGGCCGGCGGGAACCAGCAGCACCTGTCCGGCCGTCACCGTGATCCGCCGGGCTTCGATCCACATCTCCGCCTCGCCCGCCCGCACGGTCAGCACCTCCTCGACCGTGTGGCTGTGCGTCGGCGCGCCGGCGCCGGGATCGACCCATTGCTCGAAGATGCAGAGCGCGGTCGCGCCGTTGCGCGCGGATGTGACCATGCGGGTCTTCACACCTGGCCGCCATTCCTCGAGCGGGATCGTGCTGGGATCGATGAGCATGGCCTGGAGCCCTTCTTGCCGGGACGAAAGCGAAGTAAAAGGAGCCGGCGCTCGTGCGCGCCCCCTTTCGAACACAGGACAGATTAGCAAATGCCGCAGGCCCCACAAAACGTCGCCCTCGTCACCGGAGCCGCGCGAGGCATCGGGCTGGCGACGGCCAAGAAATTCCTGGCCGAAGGGTGGCGCGTCGCGCTGCTCGATATCGAGGGGGAGCTGCAGGCGGGCGCGACGGCGGCCCTGAAGAATCCCGATAACACACTGGCAATCACCTGCGACGTGTCCGACGCAACCGCCGTAGGAGCTGCAATGGCGGCGGTCATGAGCCGCTTCGGTCGGCTCGATGCTCTCGTCAACAACGCCGGCGTCGCCGTGTTCGCGCCAGTGCTGGAGACCAGCGACGCCGACTGGAACAGGATCATGGCGGTCAATCTCACCGGCCCGTTCCTGTGCACCAAGGCGGCCGCGCCGCTGATGCGCGAGCAAGGCGGCGGCGCCATCGTCAACGTCACCTCGATCTCGGCGGTGCGCGCCTCGACCCTGCGTTCGGCCTATGGCACCAGCAAGGCGGGCCTTGCGCACCTGACCAAGCAGCTCGCGGTCGAGCTCGCCTCGCTCAACATCCGCGTCAACGCAGTCGCGCCGGGGCCGGTCGACACCGCGATGGCGAAGCAGGTGCACAGCAGGGAGATCCGCGCCGACTATCACGACGCCATTCCGCTCAACCGCTACGGCCTGGAGGAGGAACTCGCCGAAGCGATCTATTTCCTGTGCTCGGAACGATCGAGCTACATCACCGGCCAAATTTTGGCCGTCGATGGCGGCTTCGATGCGGCTGGCATCGGCCTGCCGACGCTGCGCGGCGAACGGCGGAACGGGTGAACGTCGTAGGGTGGGCAAAGGCGCGCAAGCGCCGCGCCCACCTTCCCTCCAGATTTGCGATGCCATTGGTGGGCACGCTACGCTTTGCCCACCCTACGGGATCGAGTTAGTGGAGTGCTCCATGCGACGCATGTTCTTTGTGGGTGCCTGGATGCTCGCATCTGCGCTCTTTACCACTACCCCCGCCATGGCCGAAATCCGCATCATCCAGTCGCCGGGCGGACAGGTCGGGCCGTTCCTCGACCTGTTCGAGCAGGTGCGCGAGAGCGGCGAGCGCGTGGTGATCGACGGTCCGTGCCTGTCCGCCTGCACGCTGGTGCTCAGCATCGTGCCGGGCGAGCGCATCTGCGTCACCAAACGCGCGGTACTCGGCTTCCACGCGGCGCGTTCGGTCGACCGGCGCGGGCGTTTTTATGCCGAGCCCGAAGCCTCCGACGCGGTGCTGCAGGCCTATCCCGGCCCGGTGCGCGACTGGATCAGCCGGCACGGTGGCCTCTCGTCCAGATTGCTTTTGCTGAAGGGCCGCGACCTTGCGGCGATCTATCCGCGCTGCCGCTGAGCAACAGGCGGCCGCCAGCGATGTGACCGGTTGCATCCGCCGCTGTCCGGCGATTAGGCAGTTTTGCAAAATTCCGACGATCCGGACACGAAATCCGCTCAACCGCTTGGCAATGCCTGCCCAATTTACGCGGTTTGCGGCCTTTCCCGACCGTCTATGATGGTCCCCGTCCAGATTGAGGCCGCTCGGGTCACGATGGCTGCAGGGCCGTCATAATCTCAGCAATGGTCACAGACTAGGATGGTTCCGCTTTTTCAAGATTACACATTTTCAAACCGGTCGCAGGCCGTGCAGCCCATCGATTTTCACTACCGCCTGTCGGACCAAGGACGCATTGTCCTTGGCCAGTTGAGCTCCCAGGAAACCGTCGAATTCGAATTGCTGTCGCGGCGCCACCGCGAGGGTCTGATGGACCTGCCGTCCGAGCTGCGGCTGCTCGAGCTCTATGTGAAATATATCGGCTCGGGCGCAGAGGCTGCGCTCGCGCCGTCGGAGCTCGCATGGCAGGCGAGCGAGCCACTGCAGCGGCGGAGACCGCGCGTGCGCGAACGGCGCGGCCGCGCAACTACATCCTCTCGATGATCGTGATCGCGAGCGTCAGCTTCACGCTCATCGCGTTGCTGGTGAGCTAGCAGGCAAGCGCGACGGCGAAATTGCGCCGGTCACGCATTTCGTCGGGCCTAGTAGAGCCTCTGGATGGTCTGCGCCAATTCCAAGGTCGCGCAGATGAGCATGCCCCAAAGTGCAAAATTGATTTGTAGCGCCGCTGCCATCGGTCGCTCCCTTCCCAAGTTACGCCCACCCCAGTTTGTAGAATTTATGAAGAAATTATTAGCGATTCTGTCGTGGAGTTTACAGCCTAATATTTCGCCAGTTGTTGTGCGATGCGATCCGCATGATTTCACGAAGCGGCCTCACTGCTCTCGCAATGTGATGCGACAGCACGATTCCATATTGGGCCATGGCGGCCACGTCGTTTCCCTTAGGTTCCATTTAACCGGCGCGACGCAAGGCTCCGCATGCGGAGTTTGCGTGTCGCGTACCGCACCAAGGGTCCGGCATGCTGCGTCACGGCTTCGTCTTGCTCACTTTTTGCGCAGCGCTCCTCGGATGCGCGGCGGCGCCGGCGCAGGAGCGCCGACCGATCGCATGGGACGGCCTCGGCCGGGATCCGAACCAGGCCCCTCACCGCTCCTCTGTCACAAAGCGGCGCGCCGCGAACCCGGCGCCTGCGCAGGACAATCCCAATCAGGAGCGGGAAAGAGTGCTCGGCACGTTGCGCCCGTTCTCCGAGGCGTGGTGGGTGGTCCATGACGAAATCGAGGCGGAGAACGACAGGCAGCTTGGCACGAAACTCGTGATCTGCCCTCGCTGCGTTGAATCGCCGCCGCCAAGCGATGACGCGACCGGATCGCTCCGGTGAACGAGCACGCGGCGATCAGCCGTGTGACATGACGACGGCATGAGTGACCCACTCCCGTAACAACGGGAGTGGGATCGCGGCTTGGCGTGTCAGGCCGACGCGCCCGTCACATGCCCTCGGCCGGGCAGTTCACCATCCAGGGAATGCCGAACTTGTCGACGCACATGCCAAAGCCCTTGGCCCAGAACGTCTTGCTGAAGGGCATGGTGACGGTGCCGCCGTCGGCGAGCGCGTTGAACTTGCGCTCACCATCCGCGGGGTCCGTGACCGTGAGCGAGATCGAAAAGCCCTGGGCTTTCTGAAAATGCTCGGGTGGCGCGTCGGAGGCCATCAGCACGCTGCCGTCGGGCAACGACATCCGCGCATGCATGATCATCTTCTCGCGGCCGGGCGCGGCGGGCATGTCCGGCGGCGCTTCCGATGAGCGCATCATGGCGTCGATCTTGCCGCCCAAAACCTTGGCGTAGAAGTTGAACGCCGCTTCGCAGGTGTCCTGATAGAACAGATAGGCATTGATCATCGTTTCTCTCCTCTTCGTTTTCTTGGCGATTCCTTGGCAGTTCCTCGCAGTTTCTTGGCGATTTCCTGGCTGCTCCTTGGCTGCTCCTTGGGGCAGCTAGCCTCGTTACTTCTCGGTGAGCTTCTTCAGGCTGGCGAGGCCGGCCTCGAAGTCCTTGCCGATCATGTTGTCCATGTTGATGAACACCTGCATCACCTTGGACATGAACGGCGCCGGACCGTACATCGCCCATGTGACCAATGTGGCATCGCCTTGCGGCACAAAGGTGAACTCGGCGGTATTGTGGCCTTCGAACGGGCGCTCGAAATCGAGCTTGATCCGAAGCTTCGACGGCGTGCTCGCCTCGAGGATCTCCATATGCCCGGCGCCGACATTATTGTTGCCATCCCAGGCATAGGTCGCGCCCTTGCCTGACGCGGTTCTGCCGAAGGTCCGCTTCATGCCGGGGTCGCGATCCTCATAGGGCGACCAGCTCATCCAGAAATGGAAATCGGCAACGTGCGGATAAATCGCATCGGCCGGCGCCTTCACGGCGAGCGAGCGCTCGACACGGAACGTATCGGGTTTTGTCAATGCGAAGACGAGGACCGCGACTATGCCGACGGCGAGGACGACGGCGATGATGGCAATGGCTTTCAGCATGAGTGGCTCCCTGGATATGGAATTAAGACGAAGGGGAACGGCGGGAGCCGACAATCGGCGGGACGAAATTTTTGGCCGTCACTTTGCCTTTGCGCCCTGCCTGGCGCCGCCATTGGCGCCCTTCGGCTGGCTGTCCCGGATCAGGCGATCAATGTGCATGCGGATATGGGCGGCTTCCGCCGAAGTATTGGCGAGTGCGATGGCGTGGTCGAAGGCGATGCGGGCTTCGTCGTTACGGCCGAGCTGCATCAGGAAGGCACCACGCACGCCGTGGAAATGAAAGTAGTTGGTGAGTTTCGGCGCCAGCGGCTCGATCAGCTCGAGCGCCGCTTGCGGCCCGCGCACCTTGGAGACCGCAACCGCCCGGTTGAGCGTCACCACCGGCGAAGGCTGCATCAGTTCGAGCGCGCCGTAGAGCAGGTCGATCTGCGTCCAGTCGGTTTCCTCGGGCGTCGACGCGCGCGCATGCAGCGCGGCGATCGCGGCCTGGACCTGATAGGGACCACTGCGGCGATGGCGCATCGCCTTGTCGATCAGCGCCAGGCCTTCCGCGATCATGTTGCCGTTCCACAGCGTACGATCCTGGTCGTCGAGCAGGATCACCGCGCCGTCCGCGGCAAAGCGCGCGGCGCTGCGCGCATGCTGCAACAGCAGCAGCGCTGCGAGCCCCATGATCTCCGGCTCGCTCTGGAACAGCCGCAGCAGCAACCGCGCCAGCCGGATCGCTTCCTCGCACAGCGGCTTTCGGATCTCCACAGTGTCGCCGCTGGCCGAATAGCCTTCGTTGAAGATCAGGTAGATCATTGCGGCAACGCCGGCGAGCCGCTCGGAGCGTTCGACCGCGCCAGGCGTTTCGAACGGCGCCCCGGCCTCGGCGACCTTCGCCTTGGCACGGGTGATGCGCTGCTCCATCGCCGCTTCCGAGACCAGGAAGGCGCGCGCGATCTGCTTCACGGTGAGGCCGGAGACGATGCGCAGCGCCAGCGCGATCTGCTGGGTCGCCGGCAGCTGCGGATGGCAGCAGATGAACATCAGCCGCAAAATGTCGTCGCGGTAGTGCGAGCCGTCGAGCCGCTCGGCGAGCGCGCCCTCGGCGTCGTCGAGATCGGAGATGGCCTGGTCGTCCTCGGGCAGCGGCTGCTGTTTGCGGGCGCGACGGACCTCGTCGATGGCGACGTTGCGGCCGACCATGATCAGCCAGGCCGCAGGATCGCGCGGCGGCCCGTTCTGCGGCCAGGTCTTGAGCGCGCGCAGGCAGGCGTTCTGGAAGGCCTCTTCGGCGGTGTCGAGATCGCGGAAATAGCGCAGCAGCGCGCCGACCGCCTGGGGTCGCGCCGAGGTCAGCGCGGTCTCGATCCAGGCGGTGTCGGCCTCGCTCACGTCGAAATTCCTCCGGGCCGGAATACGCCGACGGGGCGCACCTCATAGGCGCCGCCGGGATTGGCCGCGCCGAGGTCGCGCGCGACGTCGAGGGCTTCGTCGAGGTTCTTGCAATCCACGATGTAGAAGCCGAGCAATTGCTCCTTGGTCTCCGCATAGGGGCCGTCGAGCACCAGCGGCGGGTCTTCCTTGCGCAGCGTCGCCGCGGCCGTGGTCGGCAGCAACCGCGCCACCGGACCGAGCCGGCCCTGCTGTGTGAGCTTGTCCTGCACCACGGCGAGCTTCTTCATCACGGCCTCGTCCTGGTCCTTGCTCCAGGAGCCGACGAAGTCCTCGTCGTGATAGCAGAGGATCGCATAAAGCATGGGCAGCACCTTCCTGAACGCTTGTTTTTAAGACGATCCAATATGCCCCGCCCCGACAGGGCTGCGGAAAAAATTTGCGAGAAAAATCCGTCGGATCGTGCCAAGGAGGGTTTTCAAAACGGAACCGACGAGGCACTTCGAATGAGCATGGGCACACTGGCCGTCCTGATCAACAGCACGCAGCAGAACTGGCTGCCGGAGCGCTGGAAGGCCCGGTTCGACGCGGTCTGCGGCGGTCGCCGTGTGGTTCTGCTGCCGGATTCCGATCTCAATCCGGCCGAGGTGCACTATGCCGCGGTATGGAAGCCGGTGCCGGGCGACCTCGGCTCTTTTCCGAACCTGCGTGCGATCTTCAACCTGGGCGCGGGCGTCGACGCGCTGATGGCCGACAAGAGCCTGCCCGACGTGCCGCTGGTGCGCGTCGCCGTGCCTGATCTCACCAATCGCATGACCGAATATGTCGTGCTGCACGTGCTGATGCACCACCGCCAGGAGCTGTACTTGCGAGACTCGCAGCGCGCAAAACGCTGGGAGCCGCAATATCAGTGGCCGGCGAGCGCCGTCACCGTCGGCGTGATGGGGCTTGGCACGCTGGGGGCGGATGCCGCCGACGTGCTGCGCCGGCTCGGCTTCCGCGTTACCGGCTGGAGCCGCAGCCCGCGCACGATCGAGGGCGTCGAATGCTTCCATGGCGCCGCACAGATCGATGCGT
Source organism: Bradyrhizobium sp. MI1.7 (assembly GCF_055811795.1). NCBI lineage: Bacteria > Pseudomonadati > Pseudomonadota > Alphaproteobacteria > Hyphomicrobiales > Nitrobacteraceae > Bradyrhizobium > Bradyrhizobium sp. MI1.7. The sequence goes on along the minus strand of NZ_JBVVPO010000012.1, from coordinate 46,583 downwards.
TCCTGCGCAAGACCGACATCCTGGTCTCACTGTTGCCGCTGACGCCGGATACGCACGGCATCCTCAACCGCGACGTCTTCACCAAGCTCAACCGCAACAGCCCGCTCGGCGCGCCCGTGCTGATCAATGCGGGTCGCGGCGGCTTGCAGAACGAGGCCGACATCCTGGCCTGCCTCGACGACGGCACGCTTGGCGCGGCCTCGCTCGACGTTTTCGTGCAGGAGCCGCAGCCTGCCGACAGCCGGTTCTGGACCCACCCCAAGGTGCTGCTGACCCCGCACAACGCGGCCGACACCGACGCGGATGCAATCTCGGCCTATGTCGCCGAGCAAATCGCAAAGTTCGAGGCCGGCGGGGCGCTGGAGAACGTGGTGGACCGGGCACGGGGATATTAGACGCTTCGGCAGACTGAGAGAGGCACGCACGCGCCCCACTCTCGCTGTCGTCCCCGCGTACGCGGGGACCCATACCGCGTGATTTATCGTTGCGGATGGTCGCAGTACCGAACGACCAGTCGTCGCCAAACCACTCCCTGTGGTTATGGGTCCCGGGCTCGCGCTGCGCGCGCCCCGGGACGACGGCCTAACTTTTGGCCCCCACCATCACGTCAATCGCACCCTTCACGATCGCCTCGAGCTCTTTGCGCGACACGCGGGCGCGGGAGCGGATGGCGATCGAATGCACGGTTGCGGAGGCGAGCTGCGCCAGCACGGCCGGGTCGGCGCTCGCGGGCAGCTCGCCCTTCTCCTTGGCGCGGCGGAAGCAACTGGCAAAGGCCTTGTCGAGCTCGGTCAGTCCATCCAGAACCATGGCACGGATCTCGGGATCGCCGACGGCTTCGGACGCCGCGGTCACCACCGTGAAGCAGCCGCGCGGACCGGTCTCGCCGGAGAGATAGATGTTCAGCGCGGACGCGAAGATGCGCTCGAGCCGCTGGCGCACCGGCATCTCCTGGCGAAAGATCTCGACCATCGAGGCGCGCGCGTCCTCGCGGTAGCGCTGGTAACTCTTGATGTAGAGCTCGCGCTTGTCGCCGAAGGCGCCGTAGAGGCTCGGCCGGTTCATGCCGGTCGCTTCGCTGAGATCGTCCAGTGACGTCGCCGCAAAACCCTGCCGGCGGAACAGGTCGAGCGCCTTGCCGAGCGCGACGTCGGGCTCGTAGGCGCGCGGACGGCCACGCCGCTTCGGTTCATTGGCGGCAGCTGGCGGCTTCGATTTTTGTACCATTTCGCAAATTAATCCTTGACCGCCGCGATATTATACAAGATGGTACAAAAATCAATCTGGCCAGGTTGAGCGACACCCAAAGAGGAATTGCCCAAGGAGGCCCAAGATGGATCTTTATTTCTCGCCGCTCGCCTGTTCGATGGCGACCCGCGTCGCGCTGTATGAAGCCGGCGCCGAAGCGAATTATCTCGAAGTCGATCCGCCGACCAAGACAGTGCTGAACGACGGCACCGACTTCCGCACGGTCAACCCGATCGGGCTCGTGCCAACGCTGCGCACCGACGAGGGCGTGGTGCTGACCGAGAACGCCGCGATCCTGCAATATGTCGCGGATCGGTTCCCGCAATCCGGCCTCGGTGCGGCCCAGGGTATCGATCGCACCCGGCTGCATCAATGGCTCTGCTTCATCGGCACCGAGCTGCACAAGGGCCTGTTCATCCCCCTGCTCGACCGCAAGGCGCCGCAGGAAACCAAGGCCTATGCGCTGGAGAAGAACCTGTCGCGGCTCGACTATCTCGAGAACTACCTGAAGGGGCGCGACTTCCTGCTCGACCATTTCAGCGTGGCGGATGCCTATCTCGTCACGGTCATCAACTGGACCATGGCGACCCCGCCGATCGAGCTCGCCAAATGGCCGAACGTGAAGGCGTACCACGACCGCCTGCGCCAGCGGCCGTCGGTCGCGAAGGCGATCGCCGAAGAGTTCGAGCTGTACAAGGCCGAGCAGGCGCGGAAGAAAGCGGCGGCCTAAGCCAAAGCGAGATATTCATAACGACGTCGTCCTGGCCAAACCGGGACGGCGTCGTTCGTTCGGCAATTCAGCTACCTCGGCGCTTGCAGCACGATCCCATAGCGACCGTAGATCCGATCGATCGTGCCGTCGTTGCGCAGCCGTTCCAGCGCTCCGTCGATCGCCTCGCGCAACGCATCATCCGGGCGGACCATGCCGACGGCGACATTCCAGTTGAGATCGGCCACGCCCTCGTCGCGATCCAGAATCCGGAGTGCCTTGTCAGGATGCGTCAGATTGAAGTAGCCCGCCGCGGTGGGCGTGACCGCAGCCGCATCGATCTCCTTGTTTGATACGGCGTCGAGGCTGTCGGTCTCGAAGCCGAAGATCGATATGGGCACGTGCCGCTGACCGATGATCATGGCGGCGACAGAGCCGACCTGCACCCCCACCTTGGTATGCTCGCCGAGGCTCTTGAACGATGTGAGCGCGCTGGATGACGGCACCGCGAGCGCGACGCCCGTGCGATAGTACGGTTTCGAGATCCTCAAGCGGGTCTCGCCTTGCGCTTCGCGATCGGCGATGACATCCAGAAGAATGTCACAATTGGCGCTGCGCATTTGGTACTGCGTGATGATCCAGTCGAGCCGTAGCGAGACACCGAGCTCGCGTGCCAGCACCTGTCCCAACTCGACCTGAAAGCCGGATGGATCGCCGCCCTTGCGCGCAAAAGGAAGCGAGTTGGGATGCGCGCAGAGTCCGAGCGCGCCACTCGCGCGGATCGCCTCCAGGGTTCGCGCCTGCGCCGGTCCGGACAGCCCGATGGCGGCACCGACGATAATCAGGACAATTGCCTTCATGCCGCGTCTCATCTGGATGGATCAGGTCCCGGCGGGTCAGCCCTCGCGCGGCTTCAAGGCGCGGATATATTTGACGATCTGGTCGATCTGCGCGTCACTGAAGCTCTCGCCGAATGCCGGCATCGCACCTTGCTTGCCGATCTTGATACGGTTGTGCAGAAATTCGTCGTCTCGTTGCGAATTCATCAGTTGCGGTCCCCTGCCAGCAGCTCGGCCGCCGTCGGAGTGGCAAAAGCCGCAGGTGCCTGCGAACAACTGCTCGACGTCCAGTGACCCGTTGTCCGGCGCCGGCGTGGCAGATTGAGCTCGAGCCACCACAACGCACAGCAACGAAGCGCCCAGCACCGCCGGAAGCGACTTCAAATGCAGTTTCAACACGTCCGCTCCATTCCTGAATCACGCCCGCCGCTGCAATCGACCGAGGAGCGGGTTTGCCACCCGCTCCTCGGCAGATCGTTTGAGACAGACTATTTCAAGCTGAAGACGACGAGGGCGCCGTCGTCACGCGGCATGCTCTTGTAGACGCCGCCGAAGTTTGGCGCATATTCGTCCGCCAGCATGCCGCCGAAGCCGGCCGCCACGGCGATATATTGCTTGCCGCCGACGGAGTAGCTGACGATACCGCCCTGGTGGCCGGTGCCGTTGTTGTGCTTCCACAACTCGGCCCCGGTTTCGGCATCGTAGGCGTGAAGGATGCCACGGGAGTCGGGTACGAACACAAGATTACCCCCGGTCGACAAAACGCTCCCAAGCGGCGGCTCGGGAAAGCGAACCTCCCATTTTTTCGCGCCCGTTATCGGGTCGCGCGCGTCGAGATGTCCGTAGATCTCGCCGCTCGGAGGCGGCACCATCTTGAAGTCGGCGCCGATGTTGAGCTGGACCTGGGGCGCGGTGACCGGCGTCGTCTTCTGAATATCCAGCGTCATGCACCATTCCTGGCCGATCTTGTAATAAAGACCGGTCTTCGGGTTGTACGAGCCGGCATTCCAGCTGATGCCGCCGCCAATGAAGGGACACAGCGGTACTTCAGTGACTTTCCCGACAGGGAAATCGCGACGGCCGATCAGCGCGCCCGTCTTGGGATCGATATCCTTGACGAAGTTGATGTTCTCAACCAGCCGCCAGACGTTCTTCACGCCAAGATTACGGTCGTAGACGAAGACGAAGCCGCCCTTGTTCGGATGAACCACGTATTTCTGGCCATCGCGCTCAAGCATCACGAACTCGCCGACGGCGCTGTCGAAGTCCCAGGCGTCGTGAGGCAGTTCCTGATGGTAGGATTTCAGCTTTCCGGTATCGATATCGAGAGCGATGACCGAACTCGTATAGAGATTGTCGCCGGGACGCGCACCTTGCGTCTTGTAATCAGCGCCCGACCAATCGTAGAGCGGCGCCGGGTTCGCGGTGCCCCACAGGACGGAGTTGGTCTCGGAGTCGTAGGTGCCCGGCATCCAGCCGCCGCCACCGCCCGTGCGCCAGGAATCGTTGCCCCAGGTCTTCATGGCCTCGTCGGTGCCCGCGACCGTCAGAAACTCCCACTTCTTCTTGCCGGTGGTGGCATCGACGGCGAAGATCGGGCCGCGACCTGGCCATTCACCCCCCTGCGAGCCGATGATGACGCTTCCCTTCGCGTAAAGCGGCGCGCCGGTGAAGCCGACCGTGAGCTTCTGCGAGTCGATCAGCCTGGTTTCCCAGAGAACCTTTCCCGACTTCGCATCGAGCCCGAACAAACGACCATCCATCGTACCGACGAAGACCTTGCCTTCACCAAGGGCTACACCGCGGTTGTAGGGCGAGTGGGTCTGTCGGCTGATGAGCGCCTCATCGAGTTCCGGAAAGAACGACCAGATGACCTCGCCGGTCGCGCCGTTCAGCGCAAAGACCCGGCTGTACGAACCCGAATAATAGAGCACGCCGTCGGCCACGAGCGGCATTGACTGCAGGCCGCGCGTCGATCGTCCGGGAATGTGCGTCCAGGCTACGCCCAGATTGCCGATGTTGCTCGCATTGATCTGCGCGAGCGGGCTGTAGTGATGGGATTTGTATGAACCATGATAGGTGAGCCAATCGTTCTGACCGGCGTTCTCGATCCGGGCAGTATCCACGGATTGGGCCAACGCCGCCGACGCCGCAAGTGTCGCGCCGACAACAAGAGGTAGACCAGAATTACACCAACGCTTCTTCATCCGTTCCTCCCGCTTTTGTGTTTTGTTGAACTCGTGTCTCGCAGACGCTGCGAGGGATGTTTGCAGCTCGCTAAGTGTCGGTTCTTCTCCATCGCATATGAGCTGCCAACAGCTCTCGATCTCTCTCGGCGGACATCGCCAAAAGGAGCTACGTTTCCTGGACTGGTTGCTGTTGCACTCCTGCTCGCTCTCACAGAGTACGCCGGATGAGGGAGGGCGCAAAGATGGAATGCGCGAGCGGCGCGAATTTAACGCGCAGCACGAATTCGAAACGTCAGCTGCGCTGACCGTTTCGTCTTGGCCGCAGATCTCGGACTCAAAAATCGCAGCGCCCACGGAGAAGCTTCATCGCGTGATCATTTGGACGGGGGCGGCGTCAATCTCTTTTGAGCAATTCAAGAACGGCCATCATGCCGGAGCGATATACAAAGCCTTGCTCAAAGCGCGACGCCGCGCCATACAAGTGCCGCGATACGCGACCATTGAATACAAGCAATAATTGATCCACCGACCGCCCTCTCCTACCGCGATTTTGCTCTGAAGACCGAATGGCCCCGCGGCCGGCGGCCTGGGCGCGAAGCAGGGCCAAGCTGGAATAAGAAGAATGCCCGTTTCTTTGCGAATTGTTCGTTCGACGAAACGTGCCGGGCTTGTTGCGCTCGCCCTCACCGCACTCGCGCAAGTCGCGCACGCCGCCGACAAGCCGCCGCTCGCTCCCGATCCGCCGGCGCCGCTCGCCGCGACCTCGCGAGTGTCCGCAACCATCGAGTTCGGTCTTCCCGCGCTCGCCAAGGCGATCGAGCAGGATATCCCCAAGCGGCTTGCCACCATCGACGAGCGCGTCAACTGCGTGCACCGCCGCGTACTGATGTTCCGTGTCAACGCCAATTGCGACGTGTTTGGCTTCGTCAATCGCACCAGCGGCGTCTCGCTCTATGGCCGCGGCGACCGAGTCTATGGTGCAGTCTCGATCTACGGCGCGGCCGAAGGCCAGGGCGCCAACCGCTTCACCGCGCGCATCCGCGGCCAGACCGAAGCGCGCGCGACGATCGAGGCCGAGGCACGGCCCGCGCTGCGCAAGGACTGGTCGCTCGACCTGAATTTCAGCGACTCCTTCCACTGGAGCGAAGCACCTTATTTGCATGTGCTCGGCCGCGAGGTCGATCTTGCGCCCTACGTCGAGCCGCGCATCCGCACGCAGCTCGCGCGCGTGCGATCACGTGCCCTGGCCGCAGCAAGGAAACTCAATCTGCGCGACAAGGCGGCCGCTGCCTGGACGCATGCGTTCGAACCGATGAAGCTCGCCGACGAGCCGCCGGTGTGGCTGCAAGTGACGCCGCAAGCTGCCGCATTTGCCGGCGTGCGGGCCAACGACAAGGTGTTGTCCGGCTCGCTCGAACTCTCCGGCAGCGCCGTGACGTCGATTGGGCAGCAGGGTACGAGCGTCACCCCGACATCGCTGCCGCCGCTTGGCACCGACGTGACCACGCCGGGAACGTTCGACGTCATCCTTCCGGTCCGGCTCGGCTATGACGCGATCAAGGACAAGATCAGCCAGGCGATCGCCGCGCTGCCGGCGCAAGACAGCGCGTTGCGCGAGGTTCAGGTCTATCCGTCGGCGGGCAAGCTTGTGATCGGCCTGCGTCTTGCGAAGACGTCGGACAGCGACCCCAATGCAGGCCAATGGAGCTATCTCTCCGGCGCACTGAAGGTGGACGATACCAGCAAGAGCGTCGCGCTTGCCGATCTCGATCTCGCCGCGCAGGACGGAGAGGCAAACCCCGGCTTGCAGTCGATCGTCGCGCAATTGAAGCAGGCCGTGAACATTGACTATGGCGTCTCCTACCAGAACCTGCTGATGGCGGCGAACCAGCGGCTGACGCGTCCGCTCAAGGACGGCTTCCGTATGGAAGGCAAGCTCTCCTCGGTGCAGTTCGACAAGGCCTTGCTGCTTGCCGACGGGATCACACTCGCGTTGCGCGCGAGCGGCGAGCTGAAAATCCTGTACGGGATGTGATCGTGCGCTGGAGCGGATCGCAAATGCTTGTCGCCGCCCGCGCTCTGATGGCCGCACTCGTCATGTTCGCCGCCGGCATCGTGACTGCCCACGCGCAATCGGCATTTTACGACGCACCGGCATCGCTTGCGGACGGACCGCCTGGCAGTCTGGTGCGGCAAGAGCCAATGGATGGCGCGCCGCTCGGCGCATCGGCCTTTCGCGTGCTCTATCGCTCGACCGGATTGAAGGGCGAGCCCATTCTCGTCTCGGGCGTCGTCATCGTGCCGCAAGGACCGCCGCCACCGGGCGGCCGCTCGATCGTCGCCTGGGCGCATCCGACCTCGGGCATCGTGCCGCGCTGCGCGCCGTCGCTCGCGATCTTCCTGTTCCAGCAGATCCAGGGACTGCGCTCGATGGTGGCGCGTGGCTACATCGTCGCGGCGACCGACTATCCCGGGCTCGGCACGCCGGGTCCGCATCCTTATCTCGTCGGCGAGAGCGAGGGCCGCGCCGTGCTCGACATCGTGCGCGTCGCGCGCGATCTGCCGGGCGCCGGCGGGGCCAAGAATTTTGCCTTGTGGGGACACTCGCAGGGCGGACAGGCTGTGCTGTTTGCCGGGCAGCTGGCGCCGACCTATGCGCCCGATCTCCATCTGCTCGGCGTTGCCGCTGCGGCGCCCGCGACGGATCTCGCCACGCTGATGAGCGACGACATCAACTCAGTCGGCGGCAAGAACATCACAGCGATGACGCTGTGGTCATGGCATCGCGTCTACGACGCCGCGCTCGACGGTGTCGTCGATCCGCGCGCACTTCCGGCGATCGACCGGCTGGCGCGCGAATGCATCGAAGGTCCCTTCGATATCTTCATCCGGCAGCGGACCGAGCGGCCGCTCCAGAAATATTTTCTGACCGTGCCGGATCCGACCAAGCGCGAGCCCTGGCGCTCGCTGCTGGAGAAGAACAGCGCCGCCACGTTGCCCGCCGGCATGCCAGTGTTCCTCGCTCAAGGGACTGTCGACCAGATCATCCGGCCCGCGGTGACGCGCGCCTATATGGGCCGGCTGTGCAAGGCGGGCAGCCCCGTGAAAATGGTCACCCTTCCCAACATCGGACACGGCCGCGCCGCGCAGGCGAGCACGATGGCCGCTGTGAACTGGATGACCGACCGCTTTACCGGGAAGCCGGCGCCGAACGACTGCGGCGGGTAATCGCCGCAGTCGTTGCCGGAGCGTTAGCTACCCATAAACGGCAACAGCGTTGTCAGCCGACACGAGACCGCTCTCAACGTCATCCTTGATCGCTGCACGATCGCGCTCCTTGGGGTCGCCGATACCGGCGCCGCCCGGGGTCATCACCAGCAGCCGGTCATCCGGTGGAATGGTCTGAAAGCCCTTGCCACGCATCTTCTGGCCGGACTTCAATCCGACATAGCCGGCCTCGCCGTTCTTGCCGCCGTCGCGACCGCGCGGCGGATGATCGATGCGATCGAATGCAGCGAGGATGTCGAAGGGCGCATCGATGCCGCTGCCGACCTCGATGATCTGGCCGAGGCCGCCGCGGGTGCGCCCTGCCCCGCCGGAATCCGGGCGCAGCTCCTTGCGCCAGAAGATCAGCGGCGTCTGCGTCTCCGCGATCTCGACCGGCGTGCCGCGCACACCACTCGGATAGGCGGTGGCCGACAGCCCGTCCTTCGCAAAGCGCGCGCCGGTACCGCCATTCGAAGTCACCGCCATCGAGAACCCGTAATTGCCGCCGGCACCTGAGCGGGTCTGTCCGCGGACGTTGAGATTCCACAGGCAGGAGGTGCCTTCCGCCGGCACGCGCTCCGGAATGATCTGGCGCAGGCAGCCGAACACCACGTCCGGCAGCATCTGTCCGACGATATGACGCGACGCCACGGGCGCCGGCTTCGGCGCATTCAGGATCGCGCCCGCGGGAGCCGACACCGTCAGCGGCGAGAGCGAGCCGGCATTGTTCGGGATCTGCGAGGCGACGACGCAGCCGAGGCCGAACACGGTGTAGGCCGTGGTGTAGGACAGGGGCACGTTGATGCCGAACTTCGAAGCGGCCGAGGTGCCGTCGAAATCGACATGGATGCCCGTCTCGGAGATCGTCAGCGTCGCGGCGAGCGTCACCGGCGCATCGTAACCATCCACGACCATGCTGTTGCGCCAGCTGCCCTTCGGCAGCTTTGCGATCTCGGCCAGCACGGCCTCACGCGAGCGATCGCAGATATAGTCGCCGAGCTCGTCGAGCGTGTCGATCTCGAACTCGGTCATCATCTCGACCAGACGTTCGCAGCCGACGTCGTTGCACCCGGCCAGGGAATAGGTGTCGCCCTCGGTATCGATCGGGAGCCGCGTGTTGGTGCGGATCATCGCCATCAGCGTCTCGTTGACGACGCCCTGGTCGATCAGCTTGAGCATGGGGATGTAGAGCCCCTCCATGAACACGTCGGTGGCATCAGGGCCGAAGCCGATGCCGCCGATGTCCATGAGGTGGCTGGTGCAGGAAAACAGCGCGACCGGCTTGCCGTCCTTGAAGCAGGGCGTGGTGACGACGAAGTCGTTGAGATGACCTGTGCCCATCCAGGGATCGTTGGTGATGTAGGCGTCGCCTTCCTCCATCGTCTCGATCGGGAAATGCGCAATGAAGTGCTTGACCGATTCCGCCATCGAGTTGACGTGGCCGGGCGTGCCGGTCACCGCCTGCGCCAGCATCCGTCCCCTGAGGTCGAACACGCCGGCAGAGAGGTCGCCGCATTCGCGCACGATCGGGCTGAAGGCGGTGCGGAGCAGCACCTGCGCCTGCTCCTCGACCACAGCGATCAGCCGGTGCCACATGATCTGGAGGTCGATCAGGCTCGCGCCATTTGCCTTGCTCATGGTCAGGCCGCCTTTCGTTCCATGACGATGCTGCCGGCACCGTCGATATGGGCGTCAAAACTGTTGGAGACGAAGGTGGACGTTTCGTCCTCGGCGATCACGGCGGGACCCGCAATGGTCGCGCCCGGTGCCATGTCCTCGCGGCGATAGAGCGGGATCTCGATCACTTCCCCCGCGCGTCCGTCGAAGAATTTGCGGCTGCCCGAGGCCTTGCCGGCGGGCTTGCGCGCAACGGAAGCGACGACGGAAGGATTGTGCGCATCGGTGGTCGCGAGCACCGACCAGCTCAGGACCTCGATCGCGGCGCCCGGGATCGGCCGCTCGAACATCGCCGAATAGTCGGCCTCGAACTTCTGGCGCAGGCCGGCGAGATCGGCCGATGTCAGCCGCCGGTTCGGCAGCTCGACCGAGATCTCGTGGCCCTGTCCGACATAGCGCATGAAGGCCGCGCGGCGTTCGCGCACCGGCGCACCGGCCGCGCCCGGCTCCACCAGCGCGCGCGCTTCAGTCACCATCTCCTGGAGCAGCTCCGAGACCCCCTCCGTGTCGAAATCATCAAGGCGGACATGGCGGCTGCGCACCAGCTCATAGGCAATGGGAGCAGCCAGGAAGCCGACGGCCGAGCCGACGCCGGCATTCGAGGGCACGATGACCCGCGAGACGCCGATCTTCTCGGCGACACGCGCCGCATGCAGCGGCGCGGCGCCACCGAAGGCGATCAGCGTGTGCTGGCCGACGATCTCGCCGCGCTCGACCGCATGCACGCGCGCCGCGCTCGCCATGTTCTCGCAGACGACCTCGTGCACGGCATAAGCCGCAGTTTCCGCCGACAGGCCGAGCGGCTCGCCGACGGCGCGCAACAGCGCCGCCTTCGAAAGCTCCGGGCTGAGCTTGATCGTGCCACCCGCAAAGGCATCAGGATCGATCATACCGAGCGTAACGTCCGCGTCCGTCACGGCCGGACGCTGGCCGCCGCGGCCGTAGCAGGCAGGTCCCGGCTCCGACGAGGCGCTCTCGGGACCGACGGTGACGCGCTTCATCGCATCGACATGCGCGATCGAGCCGCCGCCGGCGCCGATCTCGACCATCTCGATCACGGGGATGCGCACCGGCAGGCCGGAGCCCTTCAGGAAGCGTGCCGCGCGATCGACCTCGAACACGCGCGAGGTCTCGGGCTGGTATTTTTCGATCAGGCAGATTTTTGCGGTCGTGCCGCCCATGTCGAAGGACAGCACCTTGCTCTCGCCGAGCCGCGCTGCGATCTGCGCCGCGAAGATCGCGCCGCCGGCGGGACCGGATTCGACGAGGCGCACCGGAAAGCGCCGCGCCGTCTCGATCGAGGTGACGCCGCCGCCGGAGGTGACGAGATAGATCGCGCCGCGGAACTGCTCGACCTGCAAGGCATCCGCCATGCGGGCGAGATAGCCGTCGATCAGGGGTTGCACATAGGCGTTGGCGACCGCGGTCGACGTGCGCTCGTATTCGCGGATCTCCGGACACACCGCAGAGGACACGGTCACGGAGATGCCGGGCATCTCCTCGCTGAGGATCGCGGCCGTGCGGCGCTCGTGCTCGGGATTGGCGTAGGAGTGCAGGAAGGCGATCGCAACGCTCTCGACGTTCAGCGCGCGCAATTTTGGCGCGAGTGCACGCACTGCCGCCTCGTCCAGCGGGAGGCGAACGGCGCCGTGTGCGTCGATCCGCTCCGGCACGGTGAAGCGGAGCGACCGCGGCGCCAGCGGCCTCGGCTTGTCGATGCTGAGATCGTACTGGTCATAGCGGCTCTCGGTGCCGATATCGAGCACGTCGCGAAAGCCGTCGGTCGCAATCAGCGCGGTCTTGGCGCCGCGGCGCTCGATGATCGCATTGGTCGCGAGCGTCGTGCCGTGAATGAAGACGTCGATGTCGCTCATATGCGCGCGCGCGTCAGTGAGAATGAGACGCATGCCATCCAGCACCGCCTGCTCGGGCCGCTGCGGCGTCGTCAGCACCTTGCGCGTCTTGCGATCCTGCCCCACGTCCAGCACGATGTCGGTGAACGTGCCACCGATATCAACGGCAAGCCGCACCTCGGCTCCCTCAAGCATTCCAAATTCTCCGTGCTGATCGACAAACTGTGCGAAAACCGCAGCAATTTTCATACCAGCGACAACGCCCGGGGTGAAGCGTCCGAGCCGTTTTGCGTGGCACCTATGCGGTAGAAGGGTGCGGCCCACGCGCTCAGAGCAGGAATGCAAGCGCCGCCTCGCAGCGCTCCTCGACCTTGAGCGTGAGGAGATCGTCGGCGCGGGTGCGTCCGAGATTGACCGCGGCGATCGGGATCTGCCGGTTCGCGGCAGCCTGCACGAAGCGGAATCCGGAATAGACCATCAGCGAGGAGCCGACGATCAGCATGGCGTCGGCCTGCGCCAGATGATCCTGCGCGGTGGCGACCACATCGCGCGGGACGTTCTCGCCGAAGAACACGACGTCGGGCTTGAGGATGCCGCCGCAGGCTTCGCAGGCGGGCACCTTGAACGAGGAAAAATCCGCATGCTCGAGATCGGCGTCACCATCAGGCGCATCGGCGGCGTCGAGCGTCAGCCATTCCGCATTGGCACGGCCGAGCCTATCCTGGAATTCGTTGCGCGGGGTCTTCGCTCCGCAGCCCATGCAGCGCACCAGATCGAGCCGGCCATGCAGGTCGATCACCTGCCGGTGGCCGGCGGATTGATGCAACCGGTCGACGTTCTGGGTCAGCAGCATCTCGCAGCGCCCGCTCGCCTCGAGACGGGCGAGCGCATGATGCGCATCGTTCGGCCTCGCCTGGCCGAACCGCCGCCAGCCGATCAGGCTGCGCGCCCAATAGCGCTGACGCGTAGGCTCTTCCGACATGAAGGCCTGAAAATTGACCGGCTGGGTCCGCTTCCAGTTGCCGTGGCTGTCGCGATAATCGGGAATGCCCGAATTGGTGCTGCAGCCGGCGCCGGTCAGCACGAACAAACGTTCGTGCCGGCCGACGAAATCTTCGAGCGAACGGTTTGCCTGTGGAGGGTTTGCCATGGCGCAGATGTAGTTCACGCCGTGTCGTTTTGCCAGATCACTCCCGCGCCAGCAGCTCGAAGCCGGCGATCAGTTTTTGGCCTGCGTCAGCCCGAGCAGGTCGGCCAGAGCCTCCACGCCTCCCATCTTCATGACGGGGCACATTGGCAAACCAGTGACCGCTACCGGGCGGCGTTCCAATCGGATCAGGCGCGCCGGTGAAATGCCGGCGGCAACGGCTCGCGCACCAGTTCGCTGAGATTCAAGGTCTCCCCGCTTTCCGCGATGTCCGAGAACAACACCTCGACAAACGGATGCTGACGGTTGAACGCGGTGCCCCGCTGGTATTTGGCGCTCACGATGCGCTCAAGCGCGGCAAAGTTCCGTTTCCCAAGCGCGCTGTATTGCTTCCGGAACAAACTCTGACGTCCGCCACTGTGCTCGATCGATTCGGCCCAAACGTCCATCACCTTGCGACTGACGAACGCCTCGACTTCTCTCGTGCCTTCCTGGGCAAGAAGCCGCAGACCGTCCATGGCATGCGGCTGTTCATCGATACGGAATTTTGTCAGTGCCATCTGGATCCTCCTGTTGTTTGCGTCCATATGCTTCGCGAACCGCGCCTCTCGCTCAGCCCCTGAACATGTCAGATCTTGGCGGGATCGGCGTCGTGCCTATGCTTGTGAAGAAACCGGGCAATCTGCCCACGGAGCGCCGCCGTATCCAGCAATGTCCCAACCGATCCGGCGGTATCGAAGATCTCCCGCTGGAGCGTCGTCGGCAATGAATTCCATTGCATGATGACGGCCGCACCGAGACAGCGCAAAACGCGCTCTTCCTCCGCCGCGAGGGCTGCGCCGCGCAGTCGCTCCGTCCCCCCGGCATTGACTGCATCCACGTATTGGTCCGCGAGCATCTGCTCGTTGTCCGCGCGCGATGTGTGGCTATCCTGCAGTTGTTCGAATTTGCGCGTATCGGCTTTGCCGGGCGAATTCCTCGCCAGTTCGCCATACGCGGCCGCTTTTGCACGATACTGCAGAAATTTAAACATGCGGGCTCCTTCAACAGCGATCCTTCGCCGCCGAGAAATACGTGAGGATTTCAGCGGCATTTCCGAGAATCGCTGCCCGGCGCATTGCCACCGTGCGCTTGTCTCCCGACGGCATCTTGCGGGCAAGGTCGAGGGCGTTGATCGCCCTGGCGCTCAACTCGCAAGCCAAAGAGGCCGGGATCGATTCTGACGAGCTGCTCGCTTGAGCCGATGGCGAAGGCACGCCAAGACCGGCTACCATTGTATGAGCATCGCTGCGGCGATCAACACCACGAAGAAAACCGGTAGCAAGACCGGAGGTACGAGCCACTCGCGAAGGCTGAATCTAGGGGAATCCGACATACTGACCGCCTGTTGGTTCTGGCGGGAGCGCAATGCTCTCAGTCACCGATGACAGCCGAGGGGCGCGCGGTGATAAACTGTATCTAGTGATCCCTTCGCCGAATAGCGAGGCTTATCAAGAAACTATTTGTCGCGATCGGCATTGAATCGGATTGCTGCCCTGTTGCCAAATCTTCATTTGAGAGAGGCGCAACCGGCGCGTCTTCGTCTGGACGGAACGTCCGTGTTCCTGACGTACGCGGGTCGAGCGTCGGCCACCCGGCGAGCTCCGACTCAAACGGCGAAAAGGCCGGCGCGCGGCACCTGCAACCTGATCGGCCTGAACCATGATCGACTTTCCAAATCACAGCCGCTCGTATGATCGGACGCGGCATGCCGTGCGGTTCTGGGGACACGACAGCGCCATCGAGGCCTCGTTCTTCATCGACGAAGACGCATTGAAGCGGATTCAACCGGGCACCCGTTCCAGCGAATCGGGATTTCTGATCGCGTTCGATTCCAACCGCGACTTGATATGTGCGGCTGCGGCCAGGAAGTATGTCCGCGGCAGCCGGGGCTCCTACGACCTGCTCGCAGCAGATTTTTGAAGCGTTCGGCATGGGATGATGAGTTCGTGGTTTCGGTCGTGAATCCACGTTTCTAGCTCGCCCAGTTCTCGCGAAACTCGGGGAACAGCGTCAGGCCTCCGCAGGCGTAAATGGTCTGGCCCGTAATGTAACTGGCGTCATCCGAGGCGAGGAAGGCGAACACGGCGGCGATCTCTTCCGGGGTGCCGACCCGTCCCAGCGGAATGTGGCTGGTGACGACGCCGCGCTTGGCGGGATCACCCGTCCAGGCCGCGTTGATCGGCGTGTCGATCGCACCGGGGCCGACCGCATTGACGCGAATGCCGCGGCCGGCGAATTCCAGCGCCAGCGTGCGTGTCAGATTGGCGATGCCGCCCTTGCTGATCGAGTAAGCGAGATAGCCGGGCTTCGGAATGATCTGGTGGACGCTGGAGCAATTGATAATGCTGCCGCCTCCGCCGCGCGCGACGAAGTGCGCGAGCGCCTTCTGCGCGCAGAGCACGGCGCCGTTGAGATTGACGTCGATGATGCGGCGGTAGGTGTCGATGTCGAGCTCCTCGCTCGGCGACTCCCGCTGGAAGCCGGCATTGTTGACGAGGCAGTCGAGCCGCTTCCAGCGCGAAAGCACTGTCTCGAACATCGCGGCGACTTCCTGCTCATTGCTGACATCGGCCCTGACGACGACATGATCGAGCTTGCCGTGGCCGCGGTCAGCCGATCCTGTCCTTGCGAGCGCGAGCGTCTCCTCGGCCCTCTCGGGGTGATCGACATAGTTGATGGCGACGGTCGCGCCCTCCTGCGCGAGCCGAATGGCGATGGCGCGGCCGATGCCTTGCGAGGCACCGGTCACCAGCGCGTATTGGCCGACGAGGCGGGAGGAAAACGGGGTCGAGCGATCGGTCTGCGGCATGAACTTTCTCCGGGGATGCTTCATCATGGACGGAACCGGCGTTTTGTTCCATCCCGCTTGCGCATCGCAGGGATTCACCCGGCGCGGCGCGCGAGCGGCGAGGTCAGGATCTGGTAGAGAATGATGGCGCCGAAGGTCGCCGTGCCGATCCCGCCGATCGTAAACGCGCCGAATTTGAACGTGAGGTCGCCGGCGCCCGCGGTCAGCGCCACGGCGACGGTGATCAGGTTCGCAGGATTGGCGAAATCCACCTTGTTCTCGACCCAGATCCGTCCGGCCATCGCGGCGATCAATCCGAACAGCACGATCGAGAGGCCGCCGATGACGGGGCCGGGAATCGACAGGATCAGTGCGCCGAACTTCGGCGAGAAGCCGAGCAGGATCGAGACCGTGGCCGCGAATGCAAACAACAGTGTCGAATAGACCTTCGTCGCCGCCATGACGCCGATGTTCTCGGCATAGGTGGTGACGCCGGTGCCGCCGCCGCAGGCCGCCACGATGGTCGCGAGGCTGTCGGCGAACAGGGCGCGGCCGAGATAGCCATCGAGGCTCCGGCCCGTCATCGCGCCGACGGCCTTGATGTGACCGAGGTTCTCGGCGACGAGGATGACCGCAACCGGCGCGATCAGAAAGATTGCATCGGCCTGGAAGGTCGGCGTGGTAAAGCTTGGCATGCCCAACCACGGCGCGGCCGCGAGCTGCGCGAAGTCGATCGGCTTGCCGAAGCCGAGGCCGTTTGCGAACAGCAGGTACAGGAGATATCCGCCGATCGCACCGAGGATGATCGGCAGGCGGCGCCACAGGCCTGGAGCGGCAACGGCCACCACGCCGATGATCAGAACCGTCGCGAGCCCGATCCAGGTGTCGAACGCGTTGACGCTCACCGCCTTGACCGCCACGGGCGCGAGATTGAGGCCGATCGCGGCGACCACGGCCCCGGTGACGGCCGGCGGCATCAGGCGCTCGACCCAGCCAACGCCGGACCACATCACGATCAGCGCGATCACGCCGTAGAGCACGCCGGCGCCAACGATGCCGCCGAGCGCGACGGAGAGATTTGGATTCGGCCCCTGCCCGGCATAGCCGGTGGCGGCGATGACGACGGCGATGAACGCGAAGCTCGAGCCGAGATAGCTCGGCACGCGCCCGGCGACGATGACGAAGAAGATCAGCGTGCCGATGCCGGAGAACAGGACCGCAACATTGGGATCGAACCCCATCAGCAACGGCGCGATGATCGTCGAGCCCGACATCGCTACGCAATGCTGGAGACCGGAGACGACGGTCTGGCCCCATGACAGCCGTTCCTCCGGCATGATCACGCCCGAGGCCTTGAATTTCCAGCGCGGAAAATAGCTCTGCGGCTGCTCGTCCGAGCCCATCGTGGTTGTCATATTCCCCCCGTTGCGGTGCAGCGACCGATCTTCGTGCGATCCGACAAAAATGTGATTGTCGCTTCTGCGGCGACCATCACATGATGCGAGTCATGCAAGATTCAAAGCTTGCAAAATCCAGATCATGCAGAATCAAAAATCAATGCGTTCCGGGGCACACACTATGACACAAGTCGCGATCCAGCCAGCCGTCCATCGCCGGCATCAACCCTGGTACAAGATCCTCTACATCCAGGTCCTGATCGCGATCGCACTCGGGGTGCTCATCGGCTATTTCTATCCTGATCTCGGCAAGGAGCTGAAGCCGCTCGGCGACGGCTTCATCGCGCTGATCAAGATGATGATCGCGCCTGTGATCTTCTGCACCGTGGTGCACGGCATTTCCTCGATGGGCGACCTCAAGCGCGTCGGCCGGGTCGGGCTGAAGTCGCTGATCTATTTCGAGACGGTCTCGACCGTCGCGCTCGCCATCGGCCTGCTGGTCGGCGAGATTCTCCAGCCCGGGCACGGCTTCAACATCGATCCCGCCACGATCGACCCGAAATCGGTGGCGACCTACGTCACCAAGGCCAAGGAAGAGGGTATCGTCGCCCATCTGATGGCGATCATTCCCGACAGCTATGTGGGCGCGATCGCGCGCGGCGACCTGCTTCAGGTGCTGCTGATCTCGATCCTGTCGGGCTTCGCCATCGCCTTCCTCGGCAAGGCCGGCGAGCCGATCGCGGAGGCGATCGACAAGGCCGCGAAAATGTTCTTCGGCATCATCCGCATCATCGTGCGCGTCGCGCCGATCGGCGCGTTCGGCGCGATGGCGTTCACCGTCGGCGCCTACGGCCTCGGCTCGCTGCTCAACCTCGCGGCCCTGATCGGCACGTTCTATCTCACCAGCATCCTGTTCGTGTTGATCGTGCTGGGCTCGATCGCGCGGCTCTCCGGCTTCTCGATCCTGCGCTTCATCGCCTACATCAAGGACGAACTCTTGATCGTGCTCGGCACCTCCTCGTCGGAAACGGTGCTGCCGCAGATGATCCAGAAGATGGAGCATCTCGGCGCCTCGCGCTCGGTGGTCGGCCTCGTCATTCCGACCGGCTACAGCTTCAACCTCGACGGCACCAACATCTACATGACGCTGGCGACGCTGTTCCTGGCGCAGGCGACCAACACCCATCTGACGATCTGGCAGGAGCTCGGCATTCTCGGCATCGCCATGATCACCTCGAAGGGCGCCTCGGGCGTGACCGGCGCCGGGTTCATCACGCTTGCCGCGACGCTCTCGATCGTTCCCGACATCCCGATCCAGTCGATCGCGATCCTGGTCGGGATCGACAAGTTCATGAGCGAGTGCCGCGCGCTGACCAACCTGATCGGCAACGGTATCGCCTGCGTCGTCATCAGCATCTCCGAAGGCGAGCTCGATCGCGAGGCTCTGCACGAGACCATGGCTCATCCGCTGGAGATGGGCGAGGCGCTCGAACCGGGCGGCAGCGCGGCCTCGTAGGCCGCGCCACGCAGCCCCGCTGGGGGCAGGGCGTCGGGTTCTTGTTGTCGGGCCTTAGAGAGCAGTGTTGGCGACCAGCTCGACCCTGCGCGTGATATCGATCGCCTGCAGGAACGCCTCGTCGTGACTGACCACGAGCAGCGCGCCGTCATAGGCCCTCAAGCCTGCCTCGATGGCTTCGATGGACTCGATGTCGAGATGATTGGTCGGCTCGTCCAGGATGAGCAGGGACGGCGGCGCCGCCCCGCCTAGAACGCAGGCGAGGCCCGCACGAAACAGCTGTCCGCCACTCAGGCTCCCCACGATCTGCGCGGCGGCATCGGCGCGAAACGCGAACCGGGCCAGGGCAGCATGGCACTCGTTCGCGCTCGCTTTCGGATTGAGACGCCCGAAATTGTCCAGGATGGAGATCGCGGGATCGAGCAGGCTGACCTTCTGGTCGAACAGCGCGAAGTCCGGCCTGACCCGCACGGTGCCCGCGAACGGGCGCAACTCGCCTGTGACGAGCTTGAGCAACGTTGTCTTGCCGGAACCATTCGGCCCGACGACCCCGACGCGCTCCGGGCCGACGAGCGTGAGTGAGAGATCGCGCAGGACCGGCTGCTCCGGCTGATAGCCGGCGTTGACGCGATCGAGCCATACCACCTCCCTGCCCGCCGGCAGGCCGGTCGGGGGCAGCTTGACCGACAGCGGCTGGCGAATCTCGACGCGGCGGCGAGCCGTGTCGACAGCCTCGATCGCCTCCGCGCGCCGCCGCTCGGCGATCTGCGCGGTCTTTCCGCCGCTGTCCTCGCTGCGGTCCTTGCGTGCACCGGCGAGAATGCGCGGCATGTCGCCCTTGGCGCGCTTCTTCCTGCCGCCGCTGTCCTTGCGCGCCTTGCGTTCCGCTGCCTCCTGCGCCTTGCCGTCGATCTCGGCGAGATGCTTCTCGGCATGCGCAAGGTCGTGCCTGACGGCAGCGAGCTCGATGGCCTTCTGCTCGCGGTAACTGCTCCAATTGCCGCCGTACCGTCTTGCCCCGAGCGATGTCATCTCGACGATGGCATCCATGGTCTCGAGCAGGTCGCGGTCGTGACTGACGACGATCGCCCCGCCCCGCCAGCCTGCGAGCAGATCGACCACTGACTTACGTCCATCCCGATCGAGATTGTTGGTGGGCTCATCGAGCAGCAGGAAGTCCGGCTCGGCGAAGACCAGCGCGGCCAGACGGATCCGCGTGACCTGCCCGCCCGACAAACGATCCAGCTCCGTGTCGGTATCAGGATCGAACCCGACACGCGCGAGCGCGGACGCAAGCCGCGCTTCGAGCGTCCAGTCGACGTCGGTGACTTCGTCGGCGAATGCATCGCCCCGCTCGGCACGGCGAAGCAGCTCCAGCGCTGCGCGCGCGCCGAACAGATCGATCACCGCGGCGCCCGCAGGAAGCTGGACGTCCTGGCGGAGCATTCCCACGGTTCCGCTCACGAGAACGCGTCCCGCTTGGGGAATGTGCTCTCCGGTGATCGCAGCAAGCAGCGTTGTCTTGCCGACGCCGTTGCGGCCGACGAGACCAGCCCGTTCGGCACCAAATGTCAGGTTGAGGTCGGAAAGGAGAGGACGGCCGTCAGGCGTGGACAGCGAGAGGTTCGACAGAATAATCGATGCAGGCATGGAATTCCCCGTGAGCAAGGCGGATGGGCGTTGCGGTCGGGGTGAAATCCATGGATGCGAAACTCCTGATTGATGTCTCGCTGATAATCCCGTCGGGCGCCGAGATCAAGGTGCATTCCGTGCGACGCGTCCGGGCCGATCAGCAAAGCATCACGAAGCTGTTGATGGACGCTGCATGGGGCATGCGGTAAGGGGCAAAAAACAACGTGTCTCAACCAAGAGGCCATCTCTTGAGCGGCAAGCCGAATAGCCCCCTCGCCCAACTGCTTCAGCAAGCCTTTCTGGCGCTACGTGCAAAGCAGTTCGACATTGCAAGGCAGCTTGCGACCGAAGCCCTGAAATCAAATCGCACCGACCGGAATGCCGTGCTGATCCTCGCCCATGCCCTGCTCGGCCAGGAGCGTGCGGAGGAAGCGATTGCGCCGCTGGAGAAAGCCGCGAAGCGCAATAGCGATCCCGAAATCGAGACGCTGCTCGGCCATGTGCTGTGTGCCGCGCGGCGCAGAAGCGATGGACTGGCGCAACTGCGGCGAACCACAGCGCGCCGTCCGCCCTATCTGCCCGCGTTCCAGGAGCTGGCGGGCCAGCTTGCGAACGCCGGCGAGGTTGGCGAGGCGGTCGGGATGATCGAGCAAGCCCTCGCGCTCGCCCCGGCCAGCGTCGATCTGCAACTCGACCTTGGCCGCATGCATGTCCGGAATAACAATCGCGCCAAAGCGCGTACCGTGCTGACCGCGGCGCGCGCGATCGGGCCGGGACGCACCGATATCCTGACCGAACTTGCCTGGGCCGAGCTTCTCGACGGCGCTTATGCCGAGGCCGCCGACACCTACCGTCACGCGCTCGGGCTTCGCCCGGACGACGCTCTCTCCCGCGCCAATCTCGCGATCTGCCTGATGGAGATGGGCGAACGCGATGGCGGCGAGGCGGCGCTGCGGTCCGTGTATGGCGGACGGCCGCAGATGCTCAGCCGCGCCGCCCTCACACTCGCCGCCTCGTCGCACGGCCGCTTCTTCTTCCGCCCGAGCGCCGCGGCGAAATTCCTGGGAGCCAGGCCCGAGCGGGCTACGCCCTGAATTTCCGCCGGTACAGACCCGGCTCGCGCTTCAGCGCGGCGCGCAGGGCGTGGACCTTCTGCGCTTCATCCTCGGTGAAGGCCGAGGTCTGCCGCGTCCAATCCTCACGCTTGACCGGAATGCATTGCGCGATCGGTGTGCCCTTGGGCAGCACGCCGCGAAAGCCCGTATTGTGCCAATGCGCCGGAAAGTGGATCCAGCTGTCGCGATAGCGATCGCAATCGACGAGGCCGCTCAGCGTGATGAACGGCAGGTCGAAGCGATTGACCGGATGGGTGAAGAACAGCGAATAGCCTTCCGGCGCCTCGATGGTCCAGAGATTGTGAAACTTGATGACGAAGCGATCGGCCTCGAACAGCGGCGAGCCGGTGAGCTGGCCCTGATCGTGAAAGCTGATCGGCGAGCGCGGAAAATCGATCTCACCGCCGGGCGGGATGTCGTTGTCCCAGCTGATCTCGCCATCCTCGACCCTGATATCGCAGATTAGCGGGATCAGGAAACCGCATGTCATCGCGTCGATGAACGGCGGGCAGCGCTTGACCGTCTCGTCATCCTGCTGATTGAGGGCACTGAAGGCCGTGGTCGGCATCGCCTTGAGCCAGTCGGGAACGCCGAGATTCGCCGGCACCGGCTGCGGCAGCAGGCCTTCGAGTTCTCCGGGGCAGCGAAATTTGATCGCGAGCTTGTTGTTATTGTTCTGCGAGGACATTGGGCATTCCAGCCGAGTCCCCTACTGATAAACGGAAACTGCGGCGCGTCAAAGCGCCGCAGCTAATCCAGACCATTACATCTTCGTCATGTTCGGATCGACGGCTCTCTTCACGAGCCCGTGAGAAGAGCGCAATCAGCCCTTGAGCGCAGTGACCACCACCTCGATCAATGCACCGCCGCCGAGATCGGCAACGCCGACCGTGGCGCGCGTCGGCAGGTTGTCACCGAAGAATTCAGTCCAGACCGCGTCCATCTCCTTCTTCTTGGAAAGATCCGTGACGAAGATCGAGGTGCTGACGACGCGCGACTTGTCGGTACCGGCTTCCTTCAGATAGCCGGCGATCTTGCCGAGGATGTTGCGGGTCTGGTCGCCCATGGACACGGAAGTGTCGTCGGCGATGGTGCCACCGACGAAGACGAAGCCGTTGGCCTCGACGGCGCGGTGCATGATGGGCGTGCGGATGCTGCGGGTGATGCTCATGATGTCCTCTTCTTAGAGCGTGGAAGGATGGAAGCGGTCGATGCCGAGATCGCCGATGCGGGTCTGGGTGCCGCCATTGACGATCAGCTCGGCCATCACGGCACCCGCGCCGGGGCCGAGCTGGAAGCCGTGCAGCGAGAAGCCGAACTGGTGATAGAGGCCCTTGTGGCGGCTGCTCGGTCCGAACACGGGGATATCGTCCTTCATCTTCGCCTCGATGCCGGCCCAGGCGCGGACGATCGTCGCGCTGCGCATCACCGGGAACAGCTCGAACACGGTGCGCGCGCTGATCGCGAGGCTCTTCCAGTCCAGCACCGTCTCGTTGCGATCCTGATAGGGCGTGGCCAGATGGCCGCCGCCGATCAGCACGGTGCCGTTGGAGAATTGCTTGAAGGACAGTTTGCGCCCGCGCAGGATCACGACGGGGTCGATGAAGTGCGGCACGCGCGAGGTGATCATCAGCATCGGCGCCACGGTCTCGACCGGAACGGGCTCGCCGAGCGCGGCGGCGATGTTCCCGGCCCAGGCGCCGGCGGCATTGACGAGCACCGGCGCGGCAAAGGTCTCAGTGCCGACGTCGACGTGCCAGAGACCGTCGCTGTACCGGATATTGCTGGCGGCAACGCCTTCGCGCACGGTCGCACCTAACTGCTCGGCCTTGCGCCGGAACGCCGTCGTCGTCTGCGCCGGATTGGCGGCACCATCGCGGCGCGACACGACCCCGCCGGGGCAAGTCTCAGCCACGGCCGGCACCAGTCGCCGCAATTCAGTCGCGTCGATCAGCTCCTCATGGGTGAAGCCAAGCGCATTCAGCTCAGCGACACGCGCGCGGCAGACCGCGAGCTCCTCCTCGTTCTCCGCGACGAGAACCTGACCGTAACTCTCAAAGCTGCAATCGTCGTCGAGGAGATCGGTAATCTTCTCCCAGATCCCCATCGAGCGGATCGAGAGCGGGATTTCGGGCACGTGCCTCGCGAGCTGGCGAACGCCGCCGGCATTGACGCCGGAAGCATGGCGGCCGGCGTAGTCTTTCTCGATCAGCACCGGCTTCATGCCGGCGAGGCACAGATGCAGCGCGGTCGAGCATCCGTGGATGCCGCCGCCGACGACGATCGCATCCACGTTTTGGGTCATCCGCGCACCACCGCCTTGATGTCCGCCTCGCTCTTCGGGACGGCGGCGAGCTCGGCGAGCGTGATCGGCTTGACCGGCGCGCGCAGCCGGTAGTAGCCGATCTCCTGTGCCGTCTTGCCCCGCGCCTGCGCCATCAGCTCGGTCACGGTGAGGCCGCAGAGCCGGCCCTGGCACGGCCCCATGCCGGTGCGGCGATAGGCCTTGAGCTGGTTCGGTCCGGTCGCGCCGATGGCGACGGCATCGAGAATGTCCTTCGCGGTGACTTCCTCGCAGCGGCACACGATGGTGTCGCCCGTGGGAATGCGGAACTGGGGCGCGGGGCGGAACAGCGTGTCGAGGAAGACGCGGCCGCGCTCGGCCTTGGCGAGATCGGCGCGGAGCGTCGCCATCGGCGCAAGTTTTGTCGCAACCGCAGGCGCCAATGCCTCCACCGCCGCGCGCGCCGCGATGCGGCCACGGACCACGGCCGCATTGGCACCACCGATGCCGGCGCCGTCACCAGCGATCGCGATGCCCGCGACCGACGAATTGCCGCTCGCATCCAGCACCGGCGACCAGCACAATTGCAGATCATCCCAGCGATGCTCGATTCCGGCCGACATCGCCAGATTGACGTTGGGCACGACGCCCTGATGCAGCAGCAACAGGTCAGCAGGAATGGTCTCACGCTTGCCGCCGGCGATATAGCTCACATTCGCGAGCTGGCCATCACCGGATGCCGAGAGCTCGGTGACGCCGGAGACGACCTGCACCTTGGCCTTCACTTCGCGCATCATCGACAGGCCCTTGGTGAAATAGGGCGAGGTCAGGAAGGCGAAGGCGTGCGGCAACGCGGCGAAGTAATTGCCGCGCTCGGTGGTGTCGAGGATGCGATCGATGCGGCCGCCCAGCCGCAAGATCTGCGCGGCGAGCAGCCAGAGCAGAGGCCCCTGCCCCGCGATCACCGTGCGTCCGTCAGGCACCAGCGCCGATGATTTCAGCATCGTCTGCGCGGCGCCCGCGGTCATCACGCCCGGCAAGGTCCAGCCGGGAATCGGGAACGGCCGCTCCAGCGCGCCGGTCGCGAGGATCACGCGCTGCGCCTTGAGGAAAGCGGATGCACCGCCGATCGATACGGCGATCTCGAGGTTGCGGTCGAGGCTCCAGACGGTGGCGCGATGGATAATCTCGGCGCGGCTCGCGCGGAGCGACTGAACGAGGTCGGCACCGACCCAATAGTCGGCGCCGAGCTGGTCGCGGTCGGTCACGGGCGTGGACGAAATGGCGCGAAACACCTGGCCGCCGGGGCCGATGTTCTCGTCGAGCAGCAGCGTCGACAGGCCGGCTTCGGCGGACGTCGCAGCGGCCGCGAGGCCGGCGGGCCCGGCGCCGATCACCACGACGTCATAGGCTTCGCGCTTGGGAGCCACAGTCATTTTCCGATCTCCCGCTTGCCCTTCTGAATCTCGATCTGCATGCCCTCGGCGACGGGCACCAGGCAGCCCTGGCGGTTACCGACGCCGTCGATGGTGACGAGGCAGTCGAAGCACACGCCCATCATGCAATAGGGCAGACGCGGCGCGCCGCTCACTGCGGTGGAACGGCGCGCATCACAGCCGGAGGCCAGCAGCGCGGCAGAGACGGTGTCGCCCTGGCGCGCCGCGATGGCTGTGCCATCCACGAAGATCTGGACCTGCGGTCGCTTGTCCTGTTCGGATCGTCTAAACATGGGATGCCTCTTGGCTCCTTTAGATATCTCTAATAGCCGCTGTTGTTCGCAGCACCGGCGGCGCCGAAACGGCTGGCCGAAAACGCGCCGACCAGCTCCGGCTCGAGCGCGCCAGCTGCGACCATGCGCGCGATCTCGAAAGCGTGGTTGGAGGCGAGCGTCACGCCGGAATGGCAGCAGGCGACGAAGGCGCCGGGATGCGTCTCCGACTGGTCGTAGATCGGAAAGCCGTCCTGCGGCATGACGCGGATGCCGGCCCAGCTCCTGACCACGTTGAGCCGCGACAGATGCGGAAACATCCTTTGCGCGCGATCGGCCATCACAGCGCTGACGGAATGCTTCAGCGCGCGATCGTCGAGCTCGTCCTCCTTGCTGTCGCCAATCATCACCGTGCCCTCGTCGGTCTGGCGGATCGTGGTCAGCGGATGCGGCAGGAACGGCATGGTGCGCTCGGTCACCACGATCTGGCCGCGGGTCGGGCCCATCGGCGCGTAGAGGCCGACCATCGGCGCAAGCGTCTGGTTGGCATTGCCGGCCGCGAGCACGATCTTGGCGGCGTGCAGTTCGCCCTTCGGCGTGGTCAGGCGGAATTCGCCACCGCTCTTGCTGATCGCCGAGACCGGGCGCTCCGGAAAATAGTCGATGCCGAATGCCTTGAAGCCGGTGTGGAAGGCGCGGAAGGTCCGCAGCGAATTGACGTGGCCGTCGAGCGGACAATAGCTCCCGCCGGACACCTCCGGACCAATCAGCGGCAGCGCCTTCTTCACCTCGGAGGCGGAGAGCATCTCCATCTTGTAATCGGCAGCACCGGTCTGGTTGTGCATGCGCTTCACCAGCTCGGTGCGCTGGCCGAATTCGTCGTCGCCGAGCGTCAGATGGAAGCCACCGTTCTGTTGAAGCGAGACATCCAGGCCGGTCTGTTGCTTGAGTTCGGAAGCAAGCTGGCTCCACGCTTGTGACGCCTGCACGGTCCAGACAGTATAGGCCGGCATGCCGAGCCCTTTGCTCTGAACCCAGACCAGCGCAAAATTCGCGCGCGAGGCGCGCTTGGTGATGTCGCCTTCGTCGAGCACGGCCACGCTCTTGCCGAGCCGGCCGAGGCCCCAGGCAATGGCGGAGCCGAGCAGTCCGCCGCCGACCACAGCGACGTCGTAGTCTCCTGACATAAATTTCTCCTATCGTCCCGTATCGCCCTTGCCGGCGAGCACACGGTCGAGTCCGTAGAAGCGGTCGAGCAGAATGAGGGCTGTCATGGTGATCGCGATCACGCAGGCCGAGACCGACGTGACCAGCGGATCGATGTTGTCCTGGATATAAAGGAACATGCGCACCGGCAACGTCTCGGTGCCGGGCGCCGCGAGGAAGACGGTCATGGTGAGATCGTCGAAGGACTGGATGAAAGCGAGCGCCCAACCGCTGATGACGCCGGGCAGGATCAGCGGCAGCGTCACGCGGCGAAACAGCGTCCAGCCGTTGGCGCCGAGCGAGACTGCCGCCATCTCGACCGAGAGGTCCATGCCGGTCGCCGCCGCCAGCGTCAGCCGCAGCGCGAACGGAAACACGATGATGACATGCGCGATGATCAGCGCGGCAAAGCTGCCGCCGAGGCCGGCCGAGGTGAAGAAGCGCAGGAAGGCGATGCCGAGCACGACATGCGGGATCATCAGCGGCGACAGGAACAGCGCCGCGAGCGCATCGCGGCCGCGGAAGCGATAACGCGCGATCGCGAGCGCTGCCGGCACCGCGAACAGCAGCGCCACGAAGGATGAGAGCGCACCGAGCCCCAGGCTCACCCAGAAGGCATGGATGAACTCGGGATAGTTGGCGATCGCCCTGAACCAGCGCAGCGAAAAGCGGTTGGTCGGCAGCGACAGGAAGCCTTCGGGCGTGAAAGCAACGAGGCATACCACCAGGATCGGCGCGACCATGACGATGACGAAGATGGTGTGGAAGATCAACGCGAGCGGGCCGTTCCGGCTCATCGGAACACCTCCGCGTAGCGGCGCTCGATCAGCGCGTTGCTGCCGACGACGATCAGCACCAGCGCGACCAGCAGCAGCGTTGCGACCGCTGCACCGAGCGGCCAGTTCAGCGTGTTGAGGAATTCGTCGTAGGCCAGCGTCGCCGCGACCTTGAGCCGGCGGCCGCCGATGATCGCGGGCGTCGCGAAGGCACTGGCGGAGAGCGAAAACACGATGATCGCGCCCGACAGCACGCCCGGCATGATCTGCGGCATGATGATGCGGCGAATGATGGTCACCGGCCCCGCACCGAGCGACATCGCGGCGTTCTCGATCTGCGGATTGAGCCGCTGGAGCGCGGCCCACACCGACAGCACCATGAACGGCATCATCACATGGGCGAGCGCAACCACCATCCCTGTCTCGGTGAACATGAAGGGAATGGGCGAGCGGATCACTCCGAGCGACATCAGGAGCTTGTTGACGAGGCCGTTGTTGCCGCCGAACAGCAGCGCCCAGCCGAGCGTCCGCGCCACCACGGAGATCAAGAGCGGCCCGAGGATGATCAGCAGGAAAAAGCTCTTCCAGCGGCCGCTCATGCGGTTGAGGATGTAGGCTTCGGGTGCGCCGAGCAACGCGGTGAGCAGCGTTGTCAGGATCGCGATGCGAAACGTCCGCCAGAACATTTCGGCATAATAGGGATCGGTCGCGATCTCGTGCCAGTTTTTGAGGATGAAGACCGGCTCGATGCCCTTGTACTGACCCCAGTCGTGGAACGACAGCATCACCGTCATCGCCAGCGGAATCAGCAGCACGCCGACGAACAGCATCAAGGCGGGCGCCGTCAGCGCCCATGGCGCACGCGCGTTGCGCTCGTCAGCGGCCGTGCTCATGCGCCGGCCCTCGCGCGCACGCTCATGTCCTCGGGCCGCCAGACGAGGCGAACCGCCTCGCCCTCAGCCGGCGGCGCCGTCCCGTCATTCTGGCGGATCACGATCGCGGGCCCGCATTCGCTGTCGCACTGGAACAGCCAGTGATTGCCCTGGAAGATGCGCGTGACGATCTTTGCGCTGAGCCCCGTATCGCCAAAGCCGATCCGTTCAGGGCGAATGCTGACAGTGACGGGGCCACTGAGCCCGGCCGGCGCCGGCGCGTTCCAGGAGCCAGCCACCAGCCGCACCGGCGTCGCGGTCCGATCAATCGTCGCCGCAAAGTCGTTGGTCTTGCCGAGGAACTGCGAGACGAAGGCCGAGGACGGCTTCTCATAGGTCTCCTGCGGCGAGCCGATCTGCTCGATGCGGCCCTGGCTCATCACCACGATGCGGTCGGACAGCGACATCGCCTCGTTCTGGTCGTGGGTGACCAGGATCGTCGTGGTGCCGATGGTGCGCTGGATCTGGCGCAGCTCGATCTGCATCTCCTCGCGCAGTTTGGCGTCGAGATTCGACAGCGGCTCGTCGAGCAAGAGCACGCTCGGCTTGATCACCAGCGCGCGCGCCAGCGCCACGCGCTGCTGCTGACCGCCGGACATGCGGCGCGGATGGCGGTCCTCAAAACCGGCAAGCCCGACCATCGCGAGCGCGGCGCGGACGCGCTCGGCTCTTTCGGCGCGCGGCACGTTGCGCATCTCGAGGCCGAACGCGACGTTCTCCGCCGCCGTCATGTGCGGAAACAGCGCGTAGCTCTGGAACACGATGCCGAGCCCGCGCTTCGCGGGATGGATCGCGGTCAGGTCCTTGCCCTCCAGGCGGATCGCGCCGCGTGTGGGATCGAGGAAACCCGCGATCATCTGCAGGGTCGTGGTTTTGCCGCAGCCGGACGGGCCGAGGAAGGAGATGAACTCCCCCTTCCCCACCGACAGACTGAAGTCTTCGACCACAGTCTGCGCGCCGAACTGTTTTGCGACCCGATCGAGCTCGAGATAGGCCATGCGCTGTCTCCGCAACGATCAGATCAACGCTCGACCTCGCGATTCCAGCGCTTGGTCCACTCCTCGCGCTTCTCGTTGATCACAGTCCAGTCCGGATTATAGAGCTTTGCCGCGCGCTCGCCGATCGGCGCCATCTTGCCGAGCTCCGGCGGTACCACCAGTGATTTCAGCACCGGGCCGTAGCCGTAGTCCTTCAGCATCACGAGCTGGATTTTTGGATCGAGCAGCATCTTGACGAAGTTCGATGCAAGCGGCGAGGCATTCGGCTTGGTGATCGGACACGCCGTCGTCAGCAGCGTCGCCGCGCCTTCCTTCGGATAGACGAAGTCGACGGGGAAGCCGGTGTTGGCGAAGCTCTGCACGCGGCCCGTGCCCCACACCGCGATCACGGCCTGGCCGGACTGGAACAGCTCGGTCATCTTGCCCGGCGACGGCTCATAGGCCAGCACGTTCGGATTGATCTGCTCCTTGAAGATCTTGAAGCCGGAATCGACGTTGGTCTCGCCGCCGCCGTTCATCTTCGACAGCATCACCAGCGCTTCGAGGCCGTAGGTGTTGTTGATCGGCGGGATCACGAGCTGCTTGGCGTATTTCGTGTCCTTCAGATCGTTCCACGAAGTGGGTGGCGCCCAGCCTTTCTCGGCGAACACCTTGGTGTTGTACATCAGGCCAGTCGCGACGATGCCGATCGCAACGGCGCGATCGTCCTTGAAGCGGGCGGTGTCATAGAGATCGGCGGCCGGCAAGCCTTCGAGCTTGCCGCAGAAGCCGAGCTGGATCGCCTGGTACATCGGGCCGTCGTCGACGATGGCAACGTCGATCTGCTGGTTGCCCTTCTGCGCCTGAAGCTTGGCCAGCGTATCGGTGGAATTGCCGGCGACGTACTCGACCTTGACCCCGTTCTCCTTCTCGAAGGCCGGGATCACCTCGTCGCGGATGGTCTTCTCGAACGAGCCACCGTAACCGGCGACATAGAGCGTTTTCTGCTGGGCCGAGGCGGCAGACGGGACGGCGATGAGCGCTGCGATGCTGACCGCGGTCAGAAGGCTGAGAGTCTTCATATGGACCGATCTCCAATACCGGGATGAGGTGACGTGCCGAAAAATCTCTGACTGAGGCGCCTTCCGCATTTCCTTCCGCGCCAACCCTCTCCGGACAGGGCTCCGGCCCCTGTTCGGTAGGTTTTGGCGCGATTCGGAGGTTTGAACCCCTCCAATCTGCCGAAAAAGCGGGCTGTCTCCAGTCCTGATGAAAAAGATCGCAAACCCGAGCTTCCATCGTCCAATGAATAATGGCACCCTCTGCATGCATAAATGTTATGGATGGAATTGGGGATGGCGCGGATCAATCCGCGGCAGGTGGAGGCCTTCCGCGCGACGATGCTGACGGGCAGCGTGACTGAGGCGGCGGCGCTGATGACCGTGACGCAGCCGGCGGTCAGCCGGCTGCTGCGCGACCTCCAGGCGCTGCTGAAAATGGAGCTGTTCGAGCGGCGCGGCACTGGCCTCGTGCCGACCGCCGCGGCGATGGCGCTCTATACCGAGGTGGAGCGCTCCTTCGTCGGGCTCGAACGCATCACGGCGGCCGCCGAGGAAATCCGTGGCCGCCGCACCGGCTCGCTGCGCATCGCCGCGCTGCCGGCGCTGTCGAACGGCTATCTGCCGCGGCTCGCCGGACATTTCCTGAAAGAACGGCCCAACCTCAACCTCGCCTTCTTCGGCGTGATCTCGCCGATCGTGGTCGATTGGGTGCTCAACAATCAATGCGACATCGGCTTTGCCGAGGTGCCGATCGCCCATTCCGGCCTGCCGAGCCAGCGGCTGCCCGCTTTGGCGCGCGTCGCGGTGCTGCCGACCGGTCATCGCCTCGCGGAGAAGCAAGTTCTGGAGCCGCGCGATTTCGAGGGCGAGACGTTCATCTCGCTGTCGGCGGGATCGTCGAGCCGGCATCTCGTCGACCAGGTCTTCCATCGCCACGACGTCCGCCGTGTGCTCAGGGTCGAGACCACGCTGTCGGAGATCATGTGCGGCATGGTGTCGTCGGGATTAGGCGTCGCGATCTGCGATCCCTTCACCGCGCAGGAATTTTCCACCCGCGGCGTCGTCGTGCGCCGCTTCCTGCCGCGCATCGACTTCGAATTCTCCGCCGTTTTTCCGGCGCAGCGCAGCCCCTCGCCGGTGGCGCTCGATCTCGTCGAGACCATGCGCAAGGCGCTCGTTGAATTCGAGGACGACGCAACGCTCAGCCGTTGAACGCGGCCTGCGCCTCCGGCAGGTCCCAGATCTTGCCGATCGCCGCACTGCCCGCCGCCGTGATCGCCGCTTCATCGGCGCCGAGATAGCCACCCTCATCGACCAGCATGCGGCCGTCCACCATGACCTGATCGATGTTGGCGCGGTTGGCGAGCGCGATCAGCGCGCGGCGTGGGTCGAACAGCGGTTGAAGATGCGGATGGGTGAGATCGACGACGGTGAGATCGGCGGTCGCGCCGGGCTCGATCCGGCCGAGATCAGGCCGATTGATGACGTCGGCGGCGACTGCCGTATTCGCTTCGATCAGCTCCGGCGAGCTCGCGACATCGGCGCGGGCTGAGGTGACCTTGGAGATCAGCGACGCCGCATTGAGCTCGCCGAGCAGGTCCATGTTGTAGCCGTCGGTGCCGACCACGGTGCGCACGCCGTGCTCGGCGAAGCGGCTGAACGCCGCGGTGACGCCGGCGCGCGCGAACACGCGCGGGCAATTCAGCACGGTCATACCGCGCGCGGCCATCAGCTTGAGATCGTCGTCGGTGCTGAACATGCAGTGCGCGGCCATCAGGTCGGGCGCGAGCAGGCCGAGCCAGTCCAGATATTGCGCCGGCGTGCGGCCGCCATAGCGCTTGCCGATGGTCTCGACCTCGGCACGGCTCTGCGCCATGTGCGTCGTGATGGGCACGCCAAGCTCGCGCGCCCGTGCGGCGCAGGCCTTCAGCAGATCGGGGCCACAGGTGTCCGTGGCGTGCGGGCTCATCGCAAGACTGATGCGGCCGTCGCCGCGATTATTCCAGCGCTGATAGAGCGCGTCCCACGTTGCCATGTCGGCGGTGCCGTCGTCGCCGGAATAATGCACCACACCGTCAGGTCCCGCCTTGGCGTCCGACGTCGAGAACAGATACGGCGCGCCATAGAAGCGGATGCCCATCTCTTCGGCGGCATCGAACATCTCCGGGATCGAATTGCGGAACGGCTCCATCACGGTGGTGGCGCCGCCCTTGAGGAGCTGGAGGATGCCGAGCCGCGCGACCGCGATGCGCTCTTCCGCCGACAGGATATCGGCACCGCGCTTGGTCAGCGGCAAGAGCACCGTATAGACAATGCTCTGGTTGTTCTTGCGGCCGTTGCCGTCCTCGGTATGGCTGCGCGCCACCGCTTCGGAGAAGCAGTGATTGTGCAGATTCAAGAGACCGGGCAGCACGAAGCGGCCGGGGCGATCGTAGATCTCGTCCGCGCGCGGCCTGTCGCGCGTGACCGCGGCAATCTTTTTGCCTTCGATCAGGACCCAATGGTCGCGCAACACGTCCTGC
Organism: Bradyrhizobium sp. MI1.7; assembly: GCF_055811795.1. NCBI lineage: Bacteria > Pseudomonadati > Pseudomonadota > Alphaproteobacteria > Hyphomicrobiales > Nitrobacteraceae > Bradyrhizobium > Bradyrhizobium sp. MI1.7. The sequence continues at coordinate 13,698 of NZ_JBVVPO010000012.1, read as the reverse complement.
GCGCCGTCTTTCCGTGACAGCACATAGCTGCCGAAAATTGCTGTGGTGCTCATGCGGGGCGCACGTTCCAGAAGACGGCGGTGCCGTCGAGAATGCCGGTGATGGCTTTGCGATAGGCGGTCGGCTGCTTGTACAGGCCGATCGGAATATAGGGGATTTCGTCGAACGCGACCGTCTGGATTTCGCGGCAGATGCGCTGCTGCTCGGCAAGCTCGGAGGCGGCCAGCCACTGGCTGCGCAAGGGCCCCATCCTCTCGCTCGCGTACCAGCCGGCGACCTTGCCTTCGCCGCGGATGTTGGTGTTGCCGGCCGGATTGAGCCAGTCGATGCCCTGCCAGTTGCCGACCGCGGCGCTCCAGCCGCCCTGCCCGATCGGGTCCTTCTTGAGCTGGCGCTGCAACACGACGGCGAAATCGAGCCCGGCATATTCGACGTTCATGCCGGCCTTGCGCAAGCTGTCGACCGCGATCTCGCCCAGCGGCTTCTGCGCCAGCGAGTTGGTGGGGACCAGCACTACGATCTTCTCGCCATTGTAGCCCGCGGCCTTCAGCTCGGCCTTGACCTTGGCGTAGTCGCGCGGCCCGCGGAACACGTCGAGGCCGACGTCGCTCGCCATCGGGGTATCAGGCGCGAAATAGCCGATCGGCGAGACCTGGAACGCCGGATCGGTACCGGCCACGGCCGTCATGAACGCGGATTGATCGATCGCACCCAGCAGCGCGCGGCGCACGGCAGGATTGTCGAAGGGCGGCTGCAGATGATTGAGGCGCAGCATGCAGGCGTAGCCTCTGGGGTCAAGGATGCGCGTCTCGATATCGCCGGCGGCCTTGATGATCGGCAGCAGATCGTGCGGCGTGGTCTCCTGCCAGTCCTGCTCGCCGGTCTGGAGCGCGGCGACGCCGGTGCCGGCATCGGGCGTGGTGGTCCAGACCACGCGGTCGTAATGCACGATCTTCGGACCCGCGGTCCAATCCGGTTTGCCGTCGGTGCGCGGCTGGTAGCGCTCGAATTTGGCATAGGCGTTGCGGGCACCCTGCACGCGCTCGTCGGCGAGATAGCGGAACGGGCCACTGCCGATCACCTCGGTCAGCGGCTTGAACGGGTCCTGGCTCGCCAGCCGCTCCGGCATCATGAAGCAGGGATTGATCGCCGCTTTGCCGAGCGCCTGCGGCAGCAGCGGGAACGGACGCTTGAGGCGGAAGCGGATGGTGCGGTCGTCGGCGGCCGAGAGCTCGGCGGTCGCCTCCAGCAGCTCGCCGCCAAAGCCGTCGCGCGCCGCCCAGCGGCGGATGCTGGCGACGCAGTCGCGGGCCAGCACACGTTCGCCATCGTGCCAGAACAGGCCATCGCGCAAGCTGAGGTCCCACTGCAGCAAGTCAGCGGAGATGGCGTGGCCCGACAGCATCTGCGGCGAGACCTGGAGCGAGGAGCTCATGCCGTAGAGCGTGTCGTAGACCATGAAACCATGGTTTCGCGACACCTGCGCGGTCGAATAGATGGGGTCGACGAAGGCGAGGTCGATGACGGGAATGAAGCGCAAGGTGCTCTGCGCTTCGGCGCGGACGATGCCCGGCAGCGACAGCGCCGGCATTGCTGCGGCAGCCTTGAGGAGCGAGCGGCGGGAGATCGGCATGACAAAAGGCTCCTGAAGGATCTTACGTGTTCAACAACACCGCGCCGATTGCAGCGGCGACCGCCTGCTGCGCCGGCTCGATCACGGGCACACCGATCGCATCCGCGATCGCCGCGCGGTGCGAGGCCATGCCGGCGCACCCCATCACCACGACATCGGCGCGGCATTGAGTGACCAGCGCGCGGCCGGCATCGACCAAGCGGCCGCGGATATCGGCGCCTGCCGTTTCCGCCGCACTCGCGCCGACCGACCAGCTTCCGGCGTAACGGCTATCGACGCCCATCACCCGCGCCATGCGTTGCTGGCGGCGGATGCTCGACGGCGACAGCGCGATGATGCCGAAGCGTTCGCCCAGCATCAGCGCGCGAAAGATTCCGCATTCGGCGATGCCCAGCACCGGGCGTCCGCCGGCGGCCTCACGCACCGCATGCAGGCCGGGATCGCTGAAGCAGGCGAGCACGAAGGCATCCGCATCGTCACGCGTGACGCGGTTGACCAGCGGCATGACCACGCTATCGGCATCGCGCTGCGAGCTGATGCCCGGCGGTCCTTCGGCGAGGCCAACCACCTCGATGTCAGGCCCGCCGGCAATGCGCAGCGGCGCGACCGCCTCGTCGATCGCCGCCGTCACCGACGCCGAGGAGTTGGGGTTGATGACGAGGATGCGACGACGGGTCATGGTGCTGCTCAGCGACTACCGGCTTCGTGGCGCAGGAAGTTTTCCGCGATCTTCTCGCCGGTTGTGATCCAGACATCCGGGCACGACTTTGCGTAGGTCAGGAACTCGCGCAACAGGCGCAGCCGCATCGGGCGGCCGCTACATTGCGGATGCAGCACGGTCGTCACCATGGCGCCCCAGTCCCTGGTTTCGTCGAGCTCGTCCTTCCAGATCGAGAGCACATGCTCCTTGGGGAAGATCGAGCGCGGGCTGAAGCGGGCGGAGAGGCCGTGCATCCAGTCGTCATAACTCGCTGTGACCGGCAGCTCGATCGTGCCGGGCTTGCCGTCGGCCAGACGATGGCGATAAGGCCGCACGTCGTCGCGGAACGACGACGTGTAGACGATGCCGTGACGTACGAGTGCTGCGCGCAGCTCCTCGGTGAACTCGCCATAGGGCGCGCGATAGCCGGTCGGCCTGACGCCGAGCCGGCGCTTCAGCGCCTCGAAGCCGCGCTCCAGCTCCTCCTCGATCCAGGGATCGCCGGGATCGGGCAGCAGATGGTGATAGCCGTGATGGCCGATCTCGTGGCCGGCCTTGAGGATCGACTCGGCCATCGCCGGATGCGCGTCGACCGACCATCCCGTGACGAAGAAGGTCGCCTTGAGATCGAGCTGGTCGAGCAGCTCCAACAGCTTCGGCGTGCCGACGCGCGCCTCATAGCCGCCATAGCTCATGGTGATGAGCCGCTGCGCGTGCACCGCGTCCTTGCTGGTCCACGCACTCTCCGCGTCGACGTCGAAGGAGAGGAACATCGCCGAAGTGTAGGGTTTCGGCCAGGGATATTCCGGCGCGGGATCGGCGGTGTTGGCCGGAACGAGCGGGATGCTCTTGAGTGCCTTACTGTCCAGCATTGATGGTCGCCTTCTCTAATCCGTTGTCGTTCAGTTTCCACTTGGCAAGCAGGGTCTTGTAGGTGCCGTCGGCGATCAGCGCATCGACCGCTTCGAGAATGGCCTGCTGCAGTGCCTTTTCCTTGACCGGCAGGGCGATGCCGGTGAATTGCTGCGCGATGGGCTCGCCCACGGGCGCATAGGCGCCGGGTTCGAGATCCATAATGTAGGGCAGCGTCTCGTTGCCCTGGGCCGCGGCATCGATGCGGCCCTGCCTCAGCTGGGTGCGGGCGTCGGCCGAGCCGTCGGTGCCGATGAACTGGATCGGATTGCTGCCGCAATTCTTCTCGCTCCACGCCGCGATCTGCGCCGGGAACATGGTGCGGCGGCTGGCGCCGACCTTCTTGCCGCAGAGCGATGCCGCGTCCTTGAACTCCGCCTTGCGCGACTGCTGCACGAAGAACTGCGGACCGCTCCTGAGATAATCGACGAAGGACGCGATGTCGTGACGGCTCGCGTAGTCCGTGAAACCGGACAGGATGGCGTCCACCCGCCCGGTCGAGATCGACGGCATGAACTCGGCAAAGCTCGTCTCCTGCCATTCGATCTTGACGCCGAGCTTGCGGCCGATGGCTTCGCCGAGATCGATGTCGAAGCCGGATAGCGCGTTGGTAGCGGGATCGCGGAATTCCATCGGCGGATAGTTCGGCACCAGCGCCACCTTGAGGCTGCCGCGCTTGGCGATCTCCGCCGGCAGCTCGATCGCCAATGCCGAAACGGTCATGACGCCGAAAAGCGCCGCCGCAACCCAAAGTCTCTTCATCAACACGCCCCCATCTCAGATCACCGCCGAAAGAAATGCCCTGGTGCGCTCCTCGCGCGGCGCACCCAATACGTCCGAGGCGCGCCCCTGCTCGACGATCGCGCCCTGGTCCATGTAGACGACGCGGTCGGCGACCTCGCGCGCGAAGCCGAGCTCGTGCGTCACCACCATCATGGTCATGCCGCTCTTCGCCAGCTCCTTTATGACCGCGAGAACCTCGCCGACGAGTTCCGGATCGAGCGCGCTGGTCGGCTCGTCGAACAGCATCAGCATCGGCTTCATGGCGAGCGCACGCGCAATCGCCACGCGCTGCTGCTGGCCGCCGGAGAGCTGCGCGGGATACCAGTCCGCCTTGGCGGACAATCCGACGCGCCGGAGCAGTTCGAGCGCCTCCGCGCGCACCTCGTCGGACTTGCGCCCCTGCACCTGAAGTGGACCTTCGATGATATTCTCCAGCGCGGTCTTGTGCGGAAACAGGTTGAAGCGCTGGAACACCATGCCAGTCTTCAGCCGCTGCCGCCCGATCTCCCGCTCGCTGAGACGGTAGAGCTGGCCGCTTTGCTCGCGCACGCCAAGCAGCTCGCCGTCGAGCCAGATGCCGCCGGCATCGATCGCGGCAAGCTGGTTGATGCAGCGGAGCAGCGTGGTCTTGCCGGAGCCGGAGGCGCCGATCAAACACATCACCTCGCCGGGCCAGACGTCGAGCGAGACGCTTCTGAGAGCCTGGAACTCTCCAAAGCTCTTGCTGACGGTGCGGATCGCGACGAGGGGGTTTGTCATCGCGCCAGCCGCAATGTGCCGCGGGCAAAACGGCGTTCGAGCAGCATCTGGAGCGGCGTCAGGATCGAGACCACGAGCAGGTACCAGAGCCCGGCAACGATCAGCAGCTCGATCACGCGCGAATTGGCGTAGTAGATGTTTTCGGCGTTGTGCAGCAGTTCCGGATACTGGATGACGCTCGCGAGCGAGGTCGCCTTCACCATGCCGATGAACTCGTTGCCGAGCGGCGGGATCACGACGCGCATCGCCTGCGGCAGGATGATCCGGCGCAGCGCGCGCAGCCGCCCCATGCCGATCGCCTGTGCCGCCTCGTATTGCCCGATGTCGACCGACAGCATGCCGGCACGCATCACCTCGGACGTATAGGCGCCCTGGTTGATGCCGAGCCCGAGCAGCGCGGCAAGGAACGGCGTCATGACGTCGACCGCGCGCGCAGACCACAGGCCGGGAATGCCGATGGTCGGAAACACCAGCGCGAGGTTGAACCACAACAGCAGTTGCAGGATCAGCGGCGTGCCACGGAACAGCCAGGTGTAGCCGGCCGCGACCGTCTTCAGCACCGGATTGGGCGACAGCCGCATGACCGCGACGACGACGCCGAGGACAATGCCGAGCGCCATCGCCAGCACCGCCATCACCATCGTGTTGACGATGCCTTCGAGAATGACTTTTGCGGTCAGGAAGCGGCTGACATAGGACCATTCGATCTGACCGCCGGCGAAGGCGCGCACGATCACCGCCAGCACGAGGACGATCAGCGCCGCGCTGAGCCAGCGAAACCAGTGCGGCTCGCGCGCGACCCGCATCCCCGACAGATCAGGGAAACCCTCCGCGAGTGCCGGCACCGGCTTCATTGCGGCGCCGCATTCAGCATGGGCTGGGCCACCGCGTTGGCCCCCAGGCCCCATTTGTCGAGAACGGCCTTGTAGGTGCCGTCGGCGATCATCGCCGTGAGCTTCTCCGTCACCACCTCGCGCAAAGCCGCATCGTCCTTGCGGAACATGATGCCCTGGTAGCCTTTGGCGAAGGGCTCGCCGACGACGCGATATTTGCCGGGCTCCTGCGTCTGCGCGTAAGGCAGCGTCTCGCTGCCCTGCACTGCGGCGTCGATGCGGCCCTGCTTGAGCTGGTTGCGGACGTCGATCGAGTTCTCGCCGGGGACGTACTGAATGGCCGGCTTGCCGGCCGGCTCGCAGTTCTGCTTGCTCCACTTCTCGATCTCGACCGGGAAGCTGGTGCTGCGGGTGGTGCCGACCTTCTTGCCGCAGAGATCGGTCGCGTCCTTGGCCGCATTGTCCGCCATCACGAAGAACTGCGGGCCGGTCGCGAGGTAGTCGACGAAATCGGCGGTCTCGCGCCGTGAGGCGCGGTCGGAGATGCCGGAGATGATGAAGTCCGCGCGCCTGGTCTGGAGCGACGGGATCAGCTCGGCGAACGGCGTCTCGCTCCAGACGATTTTTACGCCAAGCCGCTTCGCAAGTTCGTTGGCCAGATCGACGTCGAGCCCGACGAGCTCGTTGGTGGCGGGATCGCGGTACTCCATCGGCGCGTAGGTGGAGTTGACCGTGAGCTTCAACGCGCCCGCCTGCTTGATCTCCGCGGGAAGCTCCGCCGCTTGCGCCGACGTTACGGTAGCCAGTACTGCGAGACCGAGAGAGAGCGAGAGGCGTATCATGTCAGCTCCTTTGCCAACGTTTTGCTTTGAGTCCTTTGCCAGCGCCGTGCCAGTCAGTCCGCGTCGAGAACGGCCGGCTCGATGACGCCAGCGCGTTCGGTGATCACCCTGTATTGCTCCGGCCGCCGGTGGGCGGCGAAGTTGAACATCTTGTCCTTGCCCTGGCGGCAGAGATCGAGATCGATGTCGGCGATGATCACCTCGTCGGCCAAAGTCTGGGCTTGCGCAACGATGCGGCCATTGGGATCGACGATGCAGGAGCCGCCGATCAACCCGGAGCCGTCCTCCTCGCCCGCCTTCGCCACCGAGATCGCCCAGGTCGCGTTCATGTAGGCGTTGGCCTGCGTCACCAGCGTCGAGTGGAAGGTGCGCAAGGACGCGTCTTCAGTGACGCCGCCATTGGGATCATAGGCGGCCGAATTGTAGCCGATGCAGACGAGTTCAACGCCTTGCAGGCCGAGCACGCGCCAGGATTCCGGCCAGCGGCGGTCGTTGCAGATCATCATGCCCATGATGGCGTGGGCCCAGGCCGATCCGGCGCGGAAAGCGGGAAAGCCGAGGTCGCCATATTCGAAATAGCGCTTCTCGAGTTGCTGGTAGCGCGCGCCTTCGCGCGGCTCGACCGAACCCGGCAGATGCACCTTGCGATAGCGGCCGAGGATCTCGCCGTCGCGATCGACCAGGATGGCGCAATTATAACGTCGACCGTCCGGCGTCAGCTCCGCATAGCCGACATAGAAGCCGACGCGCAGCGCGCGCGCACGGTCGAACAGTTTTGCCACGGCCGGGTTCGGCATGCCGCGCTCGAAATAGTGGTCGAGCGCGTCGCCTTCGAGCAGCCAGCGCGGGAAGAAGGTGGTGAAGGCAAGCTCGGGAAACACCACGAGGCTGGCGCCGTGGCCGGCGGCCTCCTCCAGCATGTCGAGCATTCGCGCCAGCGTATGCTCGCGCGTATCGGCTTTTTGCGTCGGCCCCATCTGTGCGGCGGCGGCGCGAAGGACACGAACCAAGATTGCCTCCAATATGTGCGCAGTGCTGCCTCAATGGGCGAATGAACCCCTTGATGCGACGTGCAAATCCGCGACCATTACGCGGAAGCGGGGCTGCAAAATCAATTCGTTCTGCTATGATGTTTTGGCCCAGAGTATAATTGGCAGTGATATGAACCTGCGTCAGCTCGAGATCCTGCGTGCCGTCATCCGCCATCGCACCACGGTGGCGGCGGCGGACGAACTGGCGCTGTCACAGCCCGCGGTCAGCAACGCGCTGAAGACGATGGAGGCGCAGGCGGGCTTTGCGCTGTTCGAGCGCGTCAACAACCGGCTGTTTCCGACCGCGGAGGCGATGGCGCTCTACAAGGAGAGCGAAGCCATCTTCGCGCTGCACGCCAAGCTCGAGAACCGCGTCCGCGATCTGCGCGAGAACCGCTCCGGCCATCTGGCGCTCGTCGCGACGCCGCCGCTGGCCTACAGCATCATCCCGTCGGCGCTCTCAAGCTTCCTTCGCCGCCGCCCGGAGACGCGGGTGTTCTTCGACGTGCGGCGCTATGAGGGCATCATCGAGGGGGTGCTCAGCCGCGTTGCCGAGCTCGGCTTCGCGCTCGGGCTGACGCATCATCCCGGCATCGCGCATGAGGTGGTGCACACCGGCGAGATGGTGTGCGTGCTGCCGCCGCGGCATCCGCTTGCCGACAAGCCCGTGATCTCGGCCGCAGATCTCTCCGGCATGCCCTTCATCGGGCTCGAGCGCGGCACGCGGCTCGGTGAGGCCGTGCGCGACAGCTTTGCCCGCGCCGGCGCGCCGTTCCAGCCGACCGTCGAGGTGCGCTACTGCAACACGGCTTGCGTGCTCGCCGCGGCCGGCGTCGGCGCCGCCGTGGTCGATCCGTTCTCGCCGCGGCAGAACGGCGGCAGCGGCCTCGTGGTGCGGCCGTTCACGCCCACGACGCACGCGGTTGCCTATATGCTATGGTCAGAATCCGAGCCGCTGTCGCGCCTGGCCAAGGCGTTTCTCAACGAGGTCCGGAAAGAGAGCGCACAGCTGGCACGCACAGCGCCACACCAGCAACATGGGGCAGAAAGCGACTGAGCTTCGCAACCTTTTCACCCGGGGGGCACATGGCACGCATCACCATCATCGAGACCGGACAGGTCCCGCAGAAGTACCGCGAGCAGCACGGCTCGTTTCCCGACATGTTCGAGCGCATGGTCCGCGCCGAGGATCCGACCGCCACGGTGGACGTCGTCAGCATCCCCAATGGCGACGCACTCCCCGACCCGAGCAAGCTCGAGGCCGTGCTGATCACCGGTGCTGCCGCCGGTGTCTATGACGGGCTCGACTGGATCGCGCCGCTGGAAGATTTCGTGCGCACGGCTTACGCCAACAAGACGCCGATGGTCGGTGTCTGCTTCGGCCATCAGCTGATCGCGCAGGCGCTCGGCGGCACCGTGCAGAAGTCGGAGAAGGGCTGGGGCATCGGCCGCCACGTCTATCAGGTGCTGCCGGAGAACGGCGTCGTCGACGGCAAAGCGGTTGCGATCGCCGCCTCGCATCAGGACCAGGTGGTCGAGCCGCCCAGCGATGCGCTGACGATCCTCTCGTCCGAATTCACCCCGCATGCGGGCCTGCTCTACGCCAACGGCACCACGCTGACCGTGCAGCCGCATCCGGAATTCGACGTGGAGTTTGCGCAAGTGTGCTGCGAGCTCCGCGACGGCAAGGCGCCGGAGGATGTCGTTGCGACCGCGAGGGAGTCGCTGGCGGAGCCGATGGACAACGCGAAGCTGGGTGGGGCAATCACGCGGTTTTTGGCGAGGCGCGCGGCGCCTTAATTCAAGGTCCTCGCCACGCGCACCTCTTCCCTTCTCCCCTTGTGGGAGAGTGAGGGGCGGCAAAAGATCAATAATATCAACGTATCAGCGCGTCGGTGTACAGCCAGTGTAAAAAACAGAATTCTTTGCTGACGGGCCTTGTGACAAACCTAAACCAACGGCTCGGCCACCGATAGGCTGGCGGCCAGCTCGCGACCGGCTGGCGATTTATTTTCGCACCAGCCCCGCCGCTTGTGTCCCCGCCGAGCCTCTCCGCTATCCGTCGTCGTAGGCCGTTCTGACCTAAATTGACGACGCCAACGACCGTTGCCATCGTCAGCACCCTGTCAAGGGCCTCACACATTTTAACAGAACACCTCGCACCAGCCTCCAAAGGCCGTGCGAGGGATAGGCGGGTGCGTCCGGGCCGCCGCTTGCGTTCGAGCTGAGTGGTCTGTGGTTAGAGGAGGAGTCCGAAAGGTGGAGACATGCGGCCATCAAAAGAACTGCTCGGCAAAATGCGTAAGACAGTCGATATGATGGAGAACATTTTACAAAACAACATGGCTGCAAAAACGCAGATAGCCGACATTCAATTGGTTTGCTGGGCCATGGTCGATCTCGCGGTCCGCTTGCAGGACTCTGTACGCGACGAGCTGTCTGACTTGGAATAAGCCCATCAGCGCGACGAGCGCGATGAACACGGCATCGAACAGGTCTGCAGCGGACCGCTGCAGCCACTTCCACGACGCCCAGCGCGGCCCGCTGGGCCGATCATCTCCGGCTGTGGGACATCGAGCCCGACTTCGTCTGCAGCGCCTGCCGCAGGCGCGGCGCGGAGGTGCGGCCGAAGTTTTCGCAGGCGAGTAAGGGCACCAGCTAGGTCGTTCGCAATTCACTACCCGTTCTTCTTCAGGAAGTGCGGATGATCTTTCAGAAGATCGTCCGGCTGAATCCATGCTCCATCCAGATCGGGATTCGCGTCCAAAGTGGCGTCGCTTTCGATGGCAAAGCCGAGAATGAAAAGACCTTGACGCAACCTAGCAAAGCAACCGAACAGACCTTCTTGCGTGTTTCGCGCAAAGCGATACTCGAAGACTTCCGCTACATTCCATTGTCCCTGAATCAGGGTGTTGTAGCCGTCAAACAGGTTCAGCAAAGGCTGAGGCACACCGTTAACTGCAAAATCTTCCTTCGATTTCCAAATTCCTTGCACGCGGCCTGCGGCGCTTAGAGGTCTTTTGAAGTGTTCGAAGTACAGCGCCAGAGTGAGCTTGTGCGCAAAGACGTTCAAATGTCGGATCGTCAATGGGCCGATAGTTGTGAGACGCGCTCCAAACGGAACATTGACGCCGTGGCTTTCTAAATGCCGTCGTGCTTTTCGTTGCTGCGCTGGCGAATCTGCGGACAGCCATTCGCGAACGAGTTCGGGCGCTTGCCGCTTGACCTGAGCTGAGAGTTTCGAATGATCGATTTGCGATTGGTCGTTGGCGTAAAAATCCCAACGGCTAACCATCGCCGCGACGAGATCGGACGTGCTAGTGGCCCGATTGCATTCGGAGCAAGCTGGCATCACCAACCTATCAGGCCGGTGCGAGTTATCAAAGAGTGCTTTAGGCGGCATATGCTCGCGTGTAGTCGTCGCTTTGATGCCAGCGCAAAAGGCGCACGCGGGAAACTTCTCGATGAGTTTCGCGGTAGCACTCTGTTTTACCTTTGCCTCGCCCATATCAAGTGGCTTCACCTTTCTCGAACCGGCGAACAATGTCTTCATAAATCCGCTGCCCAAATTCCTGAAAGTCGAAGAGCATGAACATGGGCGCACAGACGCGCTGAACTTCATCGACCAGCGCATTATGGATTTCCCCCAGCACAATCACCGTTTCCGTCTCGGAAACCTGCTCGTCTGTCGTGGGATTGCTGGACAGCCGTCGATTCGGGCTCGCGCTCTTGAGCGCGCGCCCGGCAAGCCCGCTGTGTGTGAAGCGCGCGCTGATCTTAGCATCAGCGGCAGCGCCCAGAGCGGTGCAGAGCCTGCCCGCAAACATGAGCGCTTCTGTCACCCGTACGATGCGAGTGTTAAAGAAAAGAGCGTTTTTCTCTCGCGAATCTTCAAAGAGGGTTTGCAGGAGGTAGAAGTCACCACTTTTGCGAACCGCCCAGTAATCGTATGAATGGTGTTCGACCGACGGTATTTCTGCTCGGATGCCGTCCCCGTACGGACGCGGCCTATACTCCGGGCGGTTCTCCAAAGTCACACCGATTGGCCAACCGAAGGTCCTGATTTCCGATGCCCGCACCGCGTTGAGCAATTCGACCTGCGATTTGTTCAAGCCGTTGTGCAGACCGAACCGCACTTCCATCGTACCTTTGAGCTGCGACTCCACTTCGATGCCCATGTTGAGTTTGGCGAGTCCCGCCAAAGCCGTTGCTTGCTGAGCCCGAAACCAATCTTCGTTTAAGATTGGTACCCCGCCAGCGGTTGCTCCACTGGGACCCGCGACTCGAACCGGCTCTCCAGACTCAATCACCTCGCCTTTAAATGGATTGTCGCCAAGCGGTGGCCTTACGACGGCAGGCGCTTTGTGAATCTCGCGCATCAACTCTTCAAGTTTTATCGGGTACTCCGCATCATTCGAGAAGTCGATATACATGCGTGGGCCGAGGAAGTTCGGGACCTTGCGTGCGTCCGCGTTGTTCCGAACGATTGGGATGAACTTGATCGTGTCGATTGATCCAACGACTTCGGCCGTGACGACCAGACGCTCATAGCCTACGCCACCGGTCCCTCCTTCTGCCTTCGACACGTACTGACTCGTGCAGATCAGCAACACGCGGTCGGCGGTCTGTATGCCTCCGGCCATAAAGGTGGCCATGTCTTGCCCCGGCGACAGATCCCATTGATCAAGGACCGCATCTATCCCGTTGTTGCGCAGCGCGCTTGCGAGATCGCGCACCCAATCTTTGTGCTGTGGGGTATCATGGGAATACGAGATGAAAACCTTTGGTGCCGACATTTGCCCCTCCCGAATTACGTCGGCAGTATACGGCCATCCTTTCATATGCGTTTTCAACTTAAGGATTTGTCCCCAACTGTTCACGCTCCCAGTTAGCGCTGACACCGCGTGGCGTCGCTCTGCTTAGCTGGCCAAAAGCCCTTTCAGAAGATCTGAGGGAAGCTGGCTTTGATCGCTAGTCCGCCGCTCGTGGCGGTTGTATTGTTGGATAGGCCGCGAGGGAATCAAATCGTGAACATGCCAACCAATGACGTCTATACTTGGCTCGAATTCAAAGCCGCTGTTGCCGCATTAAGGCAACCCGCTTCATCGAAAGACTCCTACGTGTTTCGTGGACACAGTTCGGAGGAATGGAAGCTCGAAACCACTTTAGAACGCAGTTGGCATCCTCAATCGATCTCCCAGTATTACGGGCTGATCCTGAGGATCAAATCTGAGATCGAAAGTCTGGCTGATTTAAAGTGGTCTGACGAGCCGGGGTGGGCAGCTCTCAACAAGTTGGTGAGAGACTACGAACCCTTTGCGTTACAGCTCCACGCTCTGCCGCACTATGAATACATGACATATCTGCGGCATCATGGATTCCCTACTCCCATTCTAGATTGGAGCCGCTCGCCGTTTGTCGCTGCTTATTTCGCCTTTGCGCGACCACTAACAGACCATGTGGTTATCTTTGCTTATTGTGATCGCCCGCAGGGATTTAAGACCTCGGGGAGTGACGAACCTCAAATCGTGACTTGTGGTCCCTACGTCTCGACACACAAGCGTCATTTTGCACAGCAGGCTCAATACACGATGTGTGTGCAGCATCATGAAGGTAAAGGATGGCACTTCAAACCACATGCGAGCGTCTTTGATTTAAAGGTGCCCGGACAAGATAGCCTTTTCAAGTTTCGGTTGAGGGCCGACGAACGTGCCGCCGTCCTCAGAGAATTGTTGGATTACAACTTGACCGCCTTTTCGCTTTTTGGCTCGCAGGAAAGTCTTATGGAGACCATCTCCGTTAGAGAAGAGCTGGCAGGCGCAAAGTTCAAGATCGCGGAGATGCTTCAGTAAAGAGGCTTCGCTGCTCGGAAACGGCAATCACCGCCAGCGGGTCGGGCTCGTACCGCGACAAACCGGCGGCCTTTAACCTGCGCAGCAGCGCATGGGCCTCAGGCGTATCGGCGTAGACCAAGGTCGATTCCCACGGCTGCAAATGCAGCGACTCGATTTGCGCGCTGAAGGCGGCGAAGCGGCCAACTGCCTCCCACGGGTCCTTGCGCAACTTGGCGTCAATCTGTTTGGCGCGGGTTCGACCCTCGCCTCGGGCTGCGGCAATGGCGCGCGTCATCGCATCGCGGTCGGTGTCAGTGATCATCGCGGGCCTCCAGCAGGCGCTGGCGTTCGTAATAGCTCAAAGGCGGGTC
>NZ_JBVVPO010000011.1:128223-168978 GCF_055811795.1 Bradyrhizobium sp. MI1.7 | reverse complement strand
CCCCCCCCCCCCCCCCCCCCCCCCCCCCCCCCCCCCCCCCCCCCCCCCCCCCCCCCCCCCCCCCCCCCCCCCCGCCGGCGCGCCCCCCCCCCCCCCCCCCCCCCCCCCGCCACACTTATTGCGTGAAGACGATCCACTTCGCCGACAGTCCGGCGAACTCACTTGCGCGAAGCTGCTCGCGCATGCCGATGACGAGAATGTTATCCGTCATCGCTCCGGGAAAAATTTGCAAAGCGCGACCGCAGCTTGTTCGCAACGCTCCCTTTCGGAACATCATCGATGCCGCACAGTGTGTGAAGCAGATCGCTTGTGGCACCCAATCGCCTGATCTAGCGTGACATGCATATTCTGTTGCGAACAACTTTAGCTTTATTCGTTGCACGTCGTGACTTTTCAGGGAGGTGTTTTCAATGAGCAGCCGCCACAGCGTTGTTCCGCGCGGTCTGAACGCAACGCGTTCGCCGCTTTCCCAGGGCCGTTTCGGACGCATGTTCCGCAAGCTCACGCCGGCGAAATTCGGTCCGAACGACGCCGACAATGTCGCGAACCTTTCGGCGCTGGCCGACAAGATGGTCGCCGACTTCGATGGTCCGAAGGACGGGCCGGACGCGGAGGAGAGCGGCATTCCCGCGCTCTACACCTATTTCGGCCAGTTCATCGACCACGACATCACCTTCGATCCGGTCAGCTCGCTGACCAAGCAGCAGGATCCCGACGGGCTCGTCGACTTCCGCACGCCGTCGCTCGATCTGGACAATCTCTACGGCCGTGGTCCGAACGATCAGCCCTACATGTATGACGGCATCAAGTTCCGGCTCGGCGAGAAGCTGACCGGCGCGGGCGTGCCCGATGCCAGCGACCTGCCGCGCTTCAAGGGCCGCGCCCTGATCGGCGACCCCCGCAACGACGAGAACAGCATCGTCTCGCAGTTCCAGGCCTTGATGCTGCGCTTTCACAACCGCATGGTCGACGATAATGACAGCCTGTCGTTCGAGGACGTGCAGCAGCGCGTCCGATTCCATTATCAATACGTCGTGCTGAACGACTTCCTGCCGCGAATCGTTCACGCCAGCGTGCTGGACGAGTTGAGGACCGCGGGCCAATACGACCGCAGCAAGCTCGCTCACTACCACTGGAAGACTTATCCGTTCATGCCGGTCGAGTTCTCGGTTGCGGCCTACCGTCTCGGCCATTCCATGATCCGCCCCGGTTATCGGCTGAACGATGCGGACAACATGCTATTGCAGATCTTCCCCGACCCCCACAATCCCGACAAGAACGCGCTGACCGGCTTCCGCGCCATGGGCCCGGGACGCGCCATGGATTGGGGCCGCTTCATCGATCTGGACACGCGCCCCTATGGTGTCGAGGACGACGACACCAATCCTGACAACAAGAAGCGACTGCAGTTTGCCTATCGCATCGACGCATCGCTGGTCGATCCGCTGCGCAAGCTGCCGCCGGAGGTCGCGTCCAATCCGTCGTCGCTGGCGCTGCGCAATCTCGAGCGCAGCTGGCGGCTCGGCCTGCCGTCCGGCCAGGCCGTCGCCAAGGCGATGAACCTGACGCCGCTGACGGATGATCAGATCATCGTCGGCAAGGCCGTCGACGAGCCCGGCGCGGGCGATCCGCAAACTGGGATCGCGACCATCGCGAACGGGGTGTTTGCCGGCAATTGCCCGCTCTGGACCTACATCCTGGCCGAGGCGCGGCAATTCCAGACCGCGGTGACGATCCCGGCTACCGGCGCGCCGGCGACCGGAATCAACACGCCGCAGCTCGGCCCCGTCGGCGGTCGCATCGTGGCCGAGGTCTTCCTCGGCATGATGTTCGGCGACCATTCCTCCGTGCTGTCGCTCGACCCGCAATGGACGCCGGTGACCGGCTCCAGCTTCGCGCTGAAGGACCTCGTCGCCTACGCGCTCGGCCAGGGCGATCCGCTGCACTGAGGTGGTGACAGTTCACGGGAGGTCGTCATGCCCGGGCTTGTCCCGGGCATCCACGTTCTCAGTACCACGTGGCAAGGCGTGGATGGCCGGGACAAGCCCGGCCATGACGCTGCGGTGACTGTCGGTCCTCCCACAAGGGAGAGGGAACGGGGAGGGTCTTGCTGCCGTCCGAATTCAATTCGGACTTCAACCCGCTACGACGCAGTTTTATGCGCGGCCCCCAGTCCGCTCTCCTCCAGCCGCGCCGCAAACCATAGCGACAGCGGTTGATCAACGACGCCGCTGACATAGACTTCCGAAATCGTCACCTGCTGCCTGTCCAGCACCAGCAGTACGCCGATCCAGTACGCGAACCAGACATGCGCGTCGGTCAGCGCCATCAGCTTGTGCTGGTCGTGGTCGAGCGAGGTGTGATTGCTCGCCTTGCGGATCTCGACGGCGAGCAGGTTGTTCGGGATCTCGCGCTGATGCACGACGACGTCGGGGTAGATCGATTTTCCCAGATGATCGTCGGTGGAGACGATGGTGCCGTGCGGCAGATGCAGCGTGCGCTCGCCGAGGCGGTCGTAGTTGCAATCGACTGACCAGCCGGCGAATTGCCGCTCCAGATAGACGGCGAAGCGGTGCGTCACCGCCCGCTCGCCGACGTCCTTTTCGAACAAGAATCCTTCGTGAGCGTAGAAGTCCCGGAGCGCCGCGATCACCTTGTTCAGCTCGGTCTGCATCTTGCCCCCCGGCCCTCGGCGCTCCCTGATGCTGCGCCCTACATCTGGACTTCGATCAGCCGCGGCCCGGGCTCGGCGACGGCTTCGGCCAGAGCCTTGTTGAACTCTTCGGCATTGGTGACGGCCCGGCCGGGGACGCCCATGCCCTTCGCCAGCGCGACGAAGTCCAGCGTCGGACGGTCAAGCCGCAGCATGTCGTTGGCGCGCTGGCCGGGCTCGCCGGCGCCGACATTGTCGAACTCGCCGCGCAGGATCTGGTAGATGCGGTTGGCGAACACGATGGTGACGATGTTGAGGTTCTCACGGGCCTGCGTCCACAGCGACTGGATCGTGTACATCGCGCTGCCGTCGCCGACCATGGTGATCACCTTGCGGTCCGGACATGCGATCGCGGCGCCGATCGACAGCGGCGTGGAGAAGCCGATCGAACCTCCCATGTTCTGGAGCCAGTCGTGCGGAGCGGCCGCCGCCGTCGGCGGGAAGAAGCCGCGGCCGGTGGTCAGGGATTCGTCGACCATGATTGCGTTCTCGGGGATGGCGCATGCGATCGCCTGCGCGATCGAGGCAAAAGTCAGCGCGCCGGTCGGCTTCACCAGCTCAGCCAAGGCCTGCGGCTTGACGTCCTTCGCGCTCGCCTTCACCGCGCCGGCCAGTGCTTCGAGCGCCGCGACCGAATTCTCGCCCCAGGAGGTCATGCGATGCACCTCGCAGCCCTCGGGCTTGAGCATGCTCGGCTTGTTCGGATAGGCGAAGAACGCCACCGGATCATCGGACTCGACTAGCACGATGTGCCGGAACTTCGCCAGCATCGGCAGCGCGTTCTCGATCACGTAATGAATGCGGTCGATCGAATAGCGGCCGCGGCCGCGCGCCATCTTGGGACGGAAGGTCGGGCCCATCACCGTGCAGCCGGTCTTGCCGGCGATACGCTCGGCCAGCGCCAAGCCCTGTTCGCTCAGCGCGCTGCCGGTCATCAGCAGCAGCGTACCCTCGCCGTCGCCGTGCAGGATCTTCGCGGCCCGCTCGACCGCCTGCGGCGAATAGCTGGCGCGCTGCTGCTCGGCCGGTACCTCGGCGATGCCATCGGCCTCGTTCCAGGCGGTGTCGGCGGGCAGGATCAGGGTCGCGATCTGTGGCGGTGCGCTCTTGGCGGCGGCGATCGCCGCGGCGCCGTCAGCTGCAACCGATTTGGAGTCCGGCGAAGTGCGGACCCAGGACGACATCGGCCGGGCCAGGCCCTCGATGTCGGAGGTCAGCGGCGCGTTGTAGTCGATGTGGTAGACCGCATGCTGGCCGACGATGTTGACGATGCCGGAATTCGCCTTCTTGGCGTTGTGCAGATTGGCCAGGCCATTGGCCAGGCCGGGGCCGAGATGCAGCAGCGTCGAGGCGGGCGTGCCCTTCATGCGGAAATAGCCGTCAGCGGCGCCGGTCACCACGCCTTCGAACAGGCCGAGCACGCAGCGCATGCCCGGCACGCGGTCGAGCGCCGCGACAAAATGCATCTCGGAGGTGCCTGGGTTGGTGAAGCAGACATCCACCCCACCCTTGACCATCGTCCGCACCAGGCTTTCCGCACCGTTCATCCCAAAGCTCCCTGCAACCGGCAATATTCAAATGTCCGCTCGATCAATCATTGTTCGCCGCCTCCGTCAAAGCAATAGCCGGCATCGCTGGCCTGCTCCGCGCGACGATGCGCTTGTTTGGCTAATGCTTTCAGGCAAATTAGCGTGGTTGCCGGTTTGGTAACGCCAAACGTTAAGGATGATCTCCCTCACGGGGCCGTGGCTTGCGAAAAGCCCGCAAATATGGCCTGTAACTTCAGTTGAATCCGATTTTTTTGCTGGGGGAAACAATGATCCGATTTTTTGCCGCGCCGATTGCCGCCATCGCACTGCTGTCGGCCACCGCCGGCGGCGCATTCGCCGAGGGGTTCGACTCGCGCGAGATCATGGGCTTCGGCCCGAGCTTCTTCCGCGGCGGCTCTAGCCCGATCCCCCGCACCACCATCATGTACAACGGCAATTACGCCCCCGGCACGATCGTGGTGAACACGAGCGAGCGCCGCCTGTATCTGGTGCTCCAGAACGGCCAGGCGCTGCGCTACGGCATCGGCGTCGGCCGCGACGGCTTCCGCTGGGGCGGAGTGCACAGGATCACCGCCAAGAAGGAATGGCCGGACTGGACGCCGCCGTCGCAGATGCTGGCCCGCCGGCCCGACCTGCCGCGCCACATGAAGGGCGGCATCGAGAATCCGCTCGGCGCGCGCGCGATGTATCTGGGCTCGACGCTCTACCGCATCCACGGCTCCAACGAGCCGGAGACGATCGGCCAGGCCGTGTCCTCGGGCTGCTTCCGCATGACCAACGAGGACGTCAGCGATCTCTACAGCCGCGTCTCGGTCGGCACCAAGGTGGTCGTGCTCAACAACTAGCCGTCGGCGAACTGCGGGAACCCGCAGGGCGCGTGAATATGCGGTCTTGTGCGTCGCTGCCGAATACGGCAGCGTCGGGACGCAATGAGCGCATTGGCCCCGCCTTCGTCAGGCTTTCGCATCGCCCTGCTGGCGCTCGCCACTTTCGCGTTCGCCCCTGACACCGCTACCATCGCCGTCGCGGGCTAATTGCCCGCGATCGCCTCGCGCCAGCGCGCCGAGAAGAAGAGCTTCACCGACGGCGAGATCGTCGAAGGCTTTCTGAAGACGGCGTTCGGCGCCGAATACCACCTCGCCGGCCGCGTCGACCGCATCCGGAAATTCGACGGGCCGGTGCGCGTCTACGCCGAGAGCGAGCGCGCCGACCGCAAGACGCAGCTCGCCAAGGTCGTGGCCGACATCGGCAGGCGCGTGCAGCATCTCGACATCGCCATGATCGACACCAGCGAAGCCGCGAACGTGCGGGTGAAGCTGGTTCGCGACCGCGACCTGTTTCGGACGATTTCCAGCTTCTACGGCGCGGAGAAGGCGCGCGAGATCCGCACCTCGCTCGATCCGCAATGCCTGTCCGGCTTCCGCAAGAACGACAATTTCGAGATCGAGCATTCCGACGTGATCCTCACCGTCGACAACGGCGATTTCACCTTCCTCGACTGCGCCTATGAGGAACTGCTGCAATCGCTCGGCCCAATCAACGACACCGCGAGCGTGCCGTGGACCATGTTCAACGACAATGTGTCGATGGGCTATTTCGACGTCTACGACCAGTACATCCTCAACCTGCTCTACGATCCCCGCATCAAGGCCGGCATGACCGTGCAGGAGGTCAGGGCGGTGCTGCCCCAAGTGCTCGCCGATGTGCGCGCCTGGGTGAAGCGCGTGAATGATTTGAAGGAGTGAGGTACTGCTTACCCTCCCCTGGAGGGTAAGCGGCGCGCCTCCTCCGCCCCTACTGCACGAGATCGGCGACGGTGGTCGCGGCTTTCAGGCCGGTGCCGGTGAGGACCGCGACCGTGGTCTCGTTCGCCTTGATCGATCCGGCGCCGGAGAGTTTCTCAAGCGCAGCGGCCGCGCTGGCGCTGGTCGGTTCGGCAAACAATCCCTGCCGCGCAAGACGCCGCAACGCGGCGACGATCTCGTCCTCGGTCAGCGCAACGGTGCCGCCGCCGCTCTCGCGCAAGCTCCCGATGATCTCGCGCAGGCGCAGCGGATTCTTGATGGCGGTGCCTTCGGCGACGGTCTTGTTCACCTCGCGGGCGACCGGCGTGTCGACACCCGCCTTGAAGCTGGCATCGATCGGCGAGCAGTTCAGCGGCTGCGCCGCGAACAGGCGCGGCAGCTTCGCGATCTGCCCGGCTTTCAGCAGCTCGCGGAAGCCGAAGGCGCAACCGAGGAGGCTGCTGCCTGCGCCAACGGGAACGATGACGTTGTCGGGTGCGCGAAAACCGAGGTCTTCCCAGATTTCATAGGCGAGCGACTTGGTGCCTTCGAGGAAGAACGGCTGCCAGTTGTGGCTGGCATAGAAGGTCTGGCTCGACTGGCGGATGGCTTCGGCTTCCGACTCCTCGCGCGGGCCCTCGACGAGCTGAACCGTCGCGCCATAGGCGCGCACCTGCGCGATCTTGGCCGGCGACGTCGAGGCCGGCGCCAGGATCTTCACGCGCATGCCGCCGGCGGCACCCAACCCCGCCATCGACGAGCCGCCATTGCCCGAAGAATCCTCCAGTATCGCGTCGACGCCGATCTGCCGCAGGAACGACAGCATCACCGAAGAGCCCCGGTCCTTGAAGCTGCCGGTCGGGTTGAACCATTCGAGCTTGAAGAACGGACGCAAATCACCCCAGTCCTGCTGGACCAGCGGTGTGCAGCCTTCGCCGAGCGTGATCGGCTTCTTGATCTCGACCGGCAGCGCCGCCCGGTAGCGCCAGAGCGAGCGCGTGGCGCCGTCAATGTCCGCGCGCGATATGCCTGGTCCCGGCGTCACCAGCAGCGGCGTGCGCTCATCCGAGCACCAGCGCGGCTGGTCCAGCGGATAGAGCTGTCCGTTGCGGGGGTCGATGTAGCTGGCGGTGGGCATGGCAGTCTCCAAGCGAGAGGCGACCTATTTGTCCGATTATGTGGGTCCGGTCCAGCCCAAGGCACCGCGGTGGCGCAACTTGCAGGACACCCTCTTGAAAACATAAAAAATAAAACTATTTCAAATCCTTAGACCTATCGCGCGGATCGAATAGCAGGGTTCGGCCGGGGCGAAGGCGCGGCATCCAGGCGAGCCCGACCGGCCCGTCGATGACGGGAATTTGGCCATGATCGCCTGCCCGGCGCGGTACCATTAACTTGTCTGTCGTCGCCAGCCGCTACAATATGTTGGATTGAGCTTGCATCGCCGGTGTTCGGCACCGGCAACGCAGGTGAGCCAGGCCCGTCCGAGCGGCGGGCCGTCGGCTTTTTGGGAGCCTGGACATGAGCCGCGCGAACCGTACCGATCACATCCGCCTGACCTCCCACCCGGAGCCGGGCAAAAAGGCCGCGTTTCCGATTCACTGGGGCGCAGCCGACGCGCGCGCCCGGGGGCCGATCATCGGCACGGTGTCGCGCGCTGGGGATCGCAACGTGATCGGCAGCCATGGCGGCTCCTACGCGATGTACCGGGCGCTCGCGGTGTCCGCAGGCGCGCTCGATCCGATCCGCCGGCCCGACCTCACCAACACCTTTCCGGCCGCGACCATCGGACCGTTCGAGCAATGGCGCGATCCCGACAAGATCGTCGCGCTCGATCCCTGGGGGCATCTCGTCGCGGAGAATTTCGGCAAGGACATCGCCGAGGGCGTCGACATCCGTCCAAGCATCGCGGTGACGCGCGCGCGGCTCGACCTGCCGGAGATCCGCGAGGCGCTCGCCGCAAAACGGCTGCGCGCCGACGGCGAGGTCGTGCACGCCAATGGCAGCGTGTCGGTGGTGAAGATCGCGATCGACCCGGTCTGGTACCTGCCGGGCCTTGCGACGCGCTTCGGCACCGGCGAGACCGAGCTGCGGCGCACGCTGTTCGAGCAGACCGCCGGCATGTTCCCCGAGCTCGTGACGCGGCCGGACATGAAGGTATTCCTGCCGCCGATCGGCGGCACCACCGTCTACATGTTCGGCGATGTGACAAAACTGCCGGACCACCGCACCAAGATCACCTGCCGCGTGCATGACGAGTGCAACGGCTCCGACGTGTTCGGCTCCGACATCTGCACCTGCCGTCCGTATCTGATCCACGGCATCGAGGAATCCGCGCGCGGCGCGCAGGAGGGCGGGCTAGGGCTCGTCATCTACAACCGCAAGGAAGGCCGCGCGCTCGGCGAGGTCACCAAATTCCTGGTCTACAATGCGCGCAAGCGCCAGGAGGACGGCGACGCGGCGGCCGCCTATTTCGAGCGCACCGAATGCGTTGCCGGCGTCCAGGACGCGCGCTTCCAGCAATTGATGCCGGATACCATTCACTGGCTCGGCCTGAAGCGCATCGACCGTTTCCTGTCGATGAGCGACATGAAGCATGACGCACTGACCTCGCAGGGCATCGACATCGTCGAGCGCGTGCCGATCCCGCCGGAGCTGATCCCGGCCGACGCCTATGTCGAGATCGCCGCGAAGAAGGCCGCCGGCTATTACTCGACCGACATCGCGCCGGAGAAGGATGTGAACGGCGTGGTCGGGCGCTCGCTGGAAAAGTACTGATCGCGCGATGGCGGAGGCTTTGGAACAACAGGCCCGCTCCCTGCTCAGCGCAGGAGCTGTTCGTGCGCGTGCCGGCAAAATGCTCGAGATCGGCCTTGCCGGCGGGCTCAATCATTTCACGATCGATCTCGATCGGATGGATGGCGTTGCGGATGCCGTGGTCGCGGTCACGCGCAAAGCCTATCCGACGCTGGATATCCCCTTCCATGCCCGCTGGCGGCATTTCGTGCTCGGCGGCGTCGATCGCTGGGCGGGCCTTGCCGACAAAGTATCGTGGCCGGATCGCGCGGCACGTGCGCGCGCGGAGTTCGACCTCGCCATCGTCAGCGTGCTGCTCGACGCAGGCGCGGGAGCCACGTGGCGCTATCGCGATGCCGTGACCGGCGAAAGTATCGGCCGATCGGAGGGGCTTGCCATCGCAAGCCTCGACATGTTTGCAGCCGGCCTGTTCTCCGGCGATGCGCGTGCGCCGTTCAGGGCCGATGCAGACGTGCTGGCGAAACTGCCCTTGGCCTCCCTCACCTCGGCCTTTCAGGTGAGCGATGCCAATCCGCTGCTCAGTCTCGACGGACGCACTGATCTGCTGCGACGCCTTGGCAAGCTGGTTGCCGAGCGCGCGGACATTTTCGGCCTGCACGATACGCCGCGGCCAGGCGGCCTGTTCGATCACATCGCGGCGCAGGCTGTGGGCGGCGCGGTCGCCGCGCCCGCCATCCTGTCCGCAGTGCTGAACCAGCTTGGACCGATCTGGCCGTCACGGCTCGAGCTTGCCGGGATTCCGCTCGGTGATTGCTGGCGTCATCCGGCGATCGAGACGGACGACGGAACGGCAGGCCTCGTGCCCCTGCACAAGCTGTCGCAATGGCTGAGCTATTCGCTAATCGAACCGCTACAGCGCGCCGGCTTTGACGTCACCGACATCGACGGCCTCACCGGACTAGCCGAATACCGCAATGGCGGCCTGTTCGTCGATCACGAGGTACTGCGCCTGCGCGATCCCGGCGATGCCGAGCGCGCGCATGCTGTGGATTCCCTGCTCGTCGTAGAATGGCGCGCGCTCACCGTTGCGCTGCTCGACCGGCTTGCGGGCAGCATCCGCGCCAGGCTCGGCCGCAAGCCCGAGACCCTGCCCCTCGCGAGCATTCTCGAAGGTGGCAGCTGGGCTGCCGGCCGCGCTATCGCCTTCGCGCGCCGACCCGACGGCGCACCGCCGCTCAAGGTGATCAGCGACGGCACGGTTTTTTAATCCATTCGTCCGCAGCGTAATCCATTGCGTATCGATGAATTTCAGGAGCATCCCATCATGGAAGGCGTCACGATCGTCGATCATCCGCTGGTGCAGCACAAGCTGACGCTGGTGCGGGACAAATCCATCTCGACCAAGTCCTTCCGCGAGCTGATCAAGGAGATCGGCATGCTGCTGTGCTACGAGATCACGCGGGATCTGCCGCTCGCCGATACCGTCATCGAGACGCCGCTGGCGACGATGCATTCGGCCAAGATCGCCGGCAAGAAGCTGGTGTTCGTGCCGATGCTGCGCGCCGGCACGACCTTCGTCGACGGCATGATGGATCTGGTACCGACCGCGCGCGTCGCCCATATCGGCCTCTACCGCGAGCCGCACAGTTTTGCCGCGGTCGAATATTTCTTCAAATCGCCGTCCGATCTCAGCGAGCGCCTGGCGATCGTGGTGACCCCGGTGGTCGCCACCGCCAACACGGCCGTCGCCGCGATCGACCGACTAAAGGAGCGCGGCGCCAGGGACATCCGCCTCGCCTGCCTGATCGCGGCCCCTGAAGGGCTCGAACGGCTGCGCGGACTGCATCCCGACGTTCCGATCTGGACGGCTGCGGTGGACGAAGGTCTCGACGAGAACGGCTTTATCCTGCCGGGCCTCGGCGATGCCGGCGACCGCGCTTACGGGACGCGGTAGGCGCGGAGCTCTTTTTTGACGCGTTTTCTTCACGCGAACCGGTCGCCACTTCGCTCGAAAACGCTCTAGATCTTCCCGCTGCCGCAAATCAGCTTGAGCGACTGCCATTCCTTGTCCGTCAGCAGCGGCGGGCCGCTGGCGGGACGATCTTCCTTCGTCATGCGCGCGAGGCGGTCTTCGGTGAGCGGGTGGCTCGCCAGGATCGTGGTGAGGCCGGAGCCGCCTTCCTTGCCGGTGATGCGGAACATCAATTCGGCCGCGGGTTTCGGCGAGCGGCCGAGCTTGTGCATGATCTCGATCGCGAACGTATCCGCGGCGGTCTCGGCCTCGCGCGAATAGGAGGCTTCGACCACGCTGCGCGAGGCAAAGATCACAGCGCTCGAGCCGGTGACGTCGCCGAACAACAGGCCGATCAGGAACGAGGTGCCGCCGTTGTAGATCAGCCCGCGCATGTTGTCGTAATGCTTGAGATGGCCGAGCTCATGGGCAAGGATGCCGGCGAGCTCGTCGGGGTTTTCGGCCTTGTCGACCAGGCCCCTCAGCACGTACACCTTGCCGCCAGGCAGCGCGAATGCGTTCGGCACCGAGGTCGGCAGCACGCCGGCCGTCATGGAATCGTCGTCGAGGCCGGCGGCATCGCGCAGACGATTGACCAGTTTTGTGAACGCGGCCTTGCCCGCGGGGTCTTCGCATGCTTTGCGGCCGAAGATGGTTTTCACCTGGACTTCGGAGGCGTCGCCGATGCGCCGTTCGATCGGCTTGGGCACCAGCGGCGCGAGCCGGTCGGCAGCGAGCGGCACACCGAACAGCACGACGCAAACGATGGAGACGGCGGCGGCCACCGACCAGCCGACGATCTTTGCGACACCGCGGCGCGAGGTCTGGTGCTCGTCGAGACGCATGCAGCGGGCGGTCACGTCGGCGGCGAGCGCGGCGTCGCGAATTTCAAGCCGCGCCAGCGGCGGCGCGGATGTCGAGGCCAGGCGCAATATCCCGGCCGGACTGTCGGCGCGGCGAATGTCGGCATAGGTCCAGCGAACCGGCGCTCCGCCCTCCTCGACGATGTCGAGCGCGTCACCGAGCGCCAGCGACACCTCCCGCCTGCGGCTCGACACGCCGTCGAAGAAGATCGTCGGCTTGGCGGACTGCGCCGGAACCTCGGTGGACAACTCACTCACAGATCAGAATCCCGCGACATCGAGGCCATCGGCAAAGCCTTCGCCGAGCGCGCTGGCAAGCTCACCGCTGCCGCGTACATCCGCCGCGGCCCCGATGTTATGCACCTCGACGGTTTCCAGCACCTTGGCCCAGAGATCGCGCTGCAGATAGACCCGCATGACGATGTTGATCGCTAGCGCCACGGCGAAATAGCCGATGACCATCATGACCAGCATCGGGATGCTCTTGCCGGCATTTCCGGGGCCGAAGACCTGATCAGCCGGAACGCCACTCAGCTGGACGACGAGCAAGGCACCGCCGCCCATATAGGCGGCGAAAATGGTCGAAAGCAGCATCCACCAGCCGATCACTTTCCAGTACAGGCCGTAGAACGCGTTGTGCGGCAACTCCGAGGACAGGCTGACACCGCCGATGCGGATGCCGTCGAGCCACCAGCGCCATTCACGCGCCTTGAACTCGGCATAGAAGAACGGGGCGAGCGGGAAGATCACGAGCGCGATCGGGCT
Source organism: Bradyrhizobium sp. MI1.7 (assembly GCF_055811795.1). Lineage (NCBI taxonomy): Bacteria > Pseudomonadati > Pseudomonadota > Alphaproteobacteria > Hyphomicrobiales > Nitrobacteraceae > Bradyrhizobium > Bradyrhizobium sp. MI1.7. Next base: position 156,535 of record NZ_JBVVPO010000011.1, on the reverse strand, counting down.
CAAGAGCCACAGCCACCAGCCGCGCTTGAAGAAGGTCCAGCCGTCGCCTTCGAAATCGCCGGGGAGATCGCCGTAATGGGTGTGCCGCATCTTGTAGCGTTCGAGCGACGCCTCGCGCCAGGGCAGCGCCAGGCCGAGGGTGAGGAACACCAGCAGGCCCCACGCCATGGCGCGGAACGAATAGGCCCAGCCCGAACCGTCCATCCAGAACCGGACGCCGCGCCAGACCGTGCGCGTCAGGCGATAGCGCCGCGCGCGAAAAATCGCGAACTGGCCGAAGGCATAGAAGCTGATGAACAGCGGCGTCGAGGCAAAGCCCTGCCAGCGCTCGAACTCGATGCCGATGAGAAAATAAGCGAGGTAGATCGGCACCAGGATCGCGAGCGCGAACAGGAAGCCGACCAGCAGCTCCTTGGCCCGGCCGGTGTATTCGGCGGCATCGCCGTCGACCGCGGTGTTCGTCCACAAATGACGGCGGATGTCGGTGACCAGCCAGAACCGGTAGAAGCCGAAGGTGACGAGCTCAAGCATGGCACCCTTGGTGACCATTTTGCGGAACTCGGAGCGGTTGCCGGTGAAGTCGACCCGCGTGGGCGGCAGCGGCGGGGGTAAGGGTTCGGACCCGATGGGGGCCCATTGCATGTCGTTCACGGCGGCAACCTCGGGGTGCGGACCTGATACGGTCAAACTATAGATCAGAGATTTGGTCGATCCCCAAGATGGCTGGGTTCGATTTACCTCGATTTCTCGCATGATTCCGCAGGCGCGGGGGTGCGGGAGATCACGTTGACACATCTGCGTGACGGTTGCTGATCCGTAGCCCGGATGGAGCGGAGCGTAATCCGGGACAGCGCCAATGGAGGCCCGAATCCCGGATTTCGCTCCGCTCCATCCGGGCTACGCATCTAGCCACCTCTCGCAAAGGTTGGATGTGGCAAAAGTCTCCCTTGCTCCGACGCAGACAACCGGCTGTAATTGCAAATCAAATACCGCAGCGCAGAATTCAACGAGAACGCGCGGTTCATGTCAGGGAGAGCGGTCATGCATGGGACCATCGAGAGCGCGGCGAAGCTCGACGAGCTACGCGCGCGCGCCACGTCACTGCCGCTGGAGCAGTTCGATCCGGGCGATCCCGAGTTGTTCAGGACCGATACGTTCTGGCCGTATTTCGATCGGCTGCGCCGCGAAGATCCCGTGCACTATTGCAAGGACTCGATGTTCGGGCCGTACTGGTCGGTGACGCGCTACAACGACATCATGGAGATCGAGACCAACCATTCGGTGTTCTCCTCGGCCTCTGCGCTCGGCGGCATCACCATCCGCGACATCGACCCGGATCTGCGCCGCGAGAGTTTCATCTCGATGGATCCGCCGCGCCACGCGGCGCAGCGCAAGACCGTGGCGCCGATGTTCACACCGACGCATCTGGACAATCTCGCGCTCAGCATCCGCGAGCGCTCCGCCGAGTGCCTCGACAATCTGCCCGTGGGCCAGGTGTTCGACTGGGTCGACAAGGTCTCGATCGAGCTCACCACGCAGATGCTCGCGGTGCTGTTCGACTTTCCCTGGGAGGACCGCCGCAAGCTGACGCGCTGGTCTGACATCGCCACCACCATTCCCGGGCCGGACGGCCTCGTCGCCACCGAAGACGAACGGCAGGCAGAGCTGACGGAATGCGCGGGCTATTTCGCGCGGCTGTGGAAGGAGCGTATCGAGCAGCCGCCGAAGAGCGACCTGCTCTCGATGATGGCGCATGGCGCCGCGACGCGCGACATGGATGCAAAAAACTTCCTCGGCAATCTCATCCTTTTGATCGTCGGCGGCAACGACACCACCCGCAACACGATGTCGGGATCGATCTACGCGCTGAGCCAGCATCCGGAGCAGTATCGCAAGCTGCGCGAGAACCCCGGCCTGCTCGACAGTTTCGTGCCGGAGGTGATCCGCTGGCAGACGCCGCTGGCGCATATGCGCCGCACCGCGCTTGCCGACTTCGAGTTCCGCGGCAAGCAGATCAAGCAAGGTGACAAGGTCGTGATGTGGTACGTCTCGGGCAACCGCGACGAGGAAGCGATCGAAAAGCCCTACGATTTCATCATCGACCGCGCCCGCCCGCGCACGCATCTGTCCTTCGGCTTCGGCATTCACCGTTGCGTCGGCTTGCGGCTTGCCGAACTTCAGCTCAAGATTATCTGGGAAGAGATCCTCAAGCGCTTCGACCATATCGACGTGGTCGGCGAACCCAAGCGGGTCTATTCGAGTTTCGTAAAGGGACTTGAAACCTTGCCGGTGAAGATTACGGCGTGAGATCACTCCCTCTCCCCGCTTGCGGGGAGAAAGAGAAACACTGGAGCTACTACCATGAACATCCAGACTCCGGTCAAAACCGACAACGCCGAACGCATGCGCAGGGCCCGCGAGGAGGCCTATGCGACGCCGCTGGCGCAATTCCACCCCGGCGCACCCCGGCTGTTCCAGGACGACACCTTGTGGCCGTGGTTCGAGCGGTTGCGCAAGGAAGAGCCAGTGCATTACTGCACCAATGCGCCGATCGAGCCGTACTGGTCGGTGGTGAAGTACAACGACATCATGCATGTCGACACCAGTCACGGCATCTTCTCCTCGGACTCGACGCTCGGCGGCATCGGGATCCGCGACGTGCCGCAGGGCTATGACTGGCCGAGCTTCATCGCGATGGACCAGCCGCAGCACTCGGCGCAGCGCAAGACGGTGTCGCCGATGTTCACGCCGACGCATCTGGACGAGCTGGCAAAACTGATCCGCCAGCGCTCGCAGACCGTGCTCGACAATCTGCCCCGCAACGAGACCTTCAATTTCGTCGAACGCGTCTCGATCGAGCTGACGACGCAGATGCTGGCGACCCTGTTCGACTTCCCCTGGGAAGAACGCCGCAAGCTGACGCGCTGGTCTGATGTCGCGACCGCGCTGCCCAAGAGCGGCATCGTCGCCTCGGCCGAAGAGCGCCGCCGCGAGATGGACGAGTGCTACGCCTACATGTCCAAGCTCTGGAACGAACGCGTCAACTCCGCGCCGCGCAACGATTTGCTGTCGCTGATGGCGCATAACGACGCGACGCGCTTCATGGACCCCGACAATCTCATGGGCAACATCATCCTGCTCATCGTCGGCGGCAACGACACGACGCGCAACACCATGAGCGGCTCGGTGCTGGCGCTGAGCGAGAACCCGGACCAGTTCGACAAGCTGCGCGCCAATCCGGAGCTGATCGACTCCATGGTGCCCGAGGTGATCCGCTGGCAGACGCCGCTGGCGCATATGCGGCGTACCGCGCTTGCCGACACCGAAATCGGCGGCAAGCATATCAAGAAGGGCGACCGCGTCGTGATGTGGTACGTCTCGGGCAACCGCGACGAGGAGATGTTCGAGAAGCCGAACGACTTCATCATCGACCGCCCCCGCCCGCGCACCCACCTCTCCTTCGGCTTCGGCATCCACCGCTGCGTCGGCATGCGGCTGGCCGAGCTGCAGCTTCGGATCGTCTGGGAGGAGATGCTGAAGCGCTTCGACCGCATCGAGGTGGTCGGCGAGCCCAAACGGATCTATTCGAGCTTCATCAAGGGCTATGAGTCGCTGCCGGTGAGGATTCCGGGGTAGGCCCCACTGTCATGCCCCGCGAAGGCGGGGCATCCAGTACGCCGCGGCCTCTCGGCTCGAGCACTGCAGCCTCTGGAATACTGGATCGCCCGCCTTCGCGGGCGATGACACTGAGGGTGAGGCTGGGAGCGCACGCTCACGCATCGTCCAGCCCAGCTATAAAATTCCGGCATGACAGGTCGCGCCAGATGCGAAGCCAAGTTGGCGCGCGGCTGTTCTAGGACACGCGTGCATCTAACTCAACTTGATGTCCCACAGGCCTTCCTTGCGGCAGGCAGCGACTTCCTCGCGCAGAAGCGTCGTGATGGCGAGCGACGCCGTTGAGGCCGGACGGTCGATCGGAGAGGCGAAAATGAGCTCGCGCGTCATCGGCTTGGATACGGGCGCGGTCTCCAGCCGTCCGTCGGCGACCTCGCCGTGGACCGACGAGGGCGGCAGCAGCGCGAAGCCGAGGCCTTCCTCGACGAGGCTCGTCAACACGCGGAACGAATCCGCCTCGAGCTGGACGTTGAGCTTGATCTTGCGCTGGGCGGCGGCGTGCTCGATCAGCGCGCGGAGACCGTGGGAATGACTGGGCAGCACCAGCCGCTGGCGCAGCAGCCAGCCGACATCGACGCTCTTCTTGCGCGCGAGGCCGCAGCCGCGCGGGCCAACCGCGACGATATTGTCGCGGCCGAGGCTCTCCACGTTGAGATGCAGATCGGCGGAGCGGCCGTAGAGGATGGCCAGATCCATCTCGCCGCGATGCAGCCATTCGACGAGATGGCCGCTGTAGCTCTCGACGATGCGCAGCGAGATGCCGGGAAATTTTTCGACGCAGCGGCGCGCAAAGCGCGCCGACAGCACGCAGCTCACGGTCGGAACCAGGCCGAGCACGACCTGGCCGGACGGCGGCCCCTTGGTCGACTGGATGTCGTCGCGGATCTGGTCGATCTGCCGCACGATGCCGGAGGTGCGTGCCAGCAGGAGACGGCCGGCTTCCGTCAGCACCATGCCGCGGCCGTTGCGGGTGAACAATTCGGTGCGCAGCTCATGTTCCAGCAGCTTGATCTGCCGGCTCAGCGCCGGCTGCGCCACGCGCAACGTGTCGGACGCCTTGGAGAGGCTGCCGAGCTCCGCCACGCAACTGAAGGTCCTGAGCTGCCGGAAATCCATGCTTGCCAATCCTCGAAGGCTACTTCATACGCTATAGCAAATGAGCATAGGGGGCTGGCGATGTTTTCACAACGCCAGAGGGTCGGCCGGCGTTATCTTGACTGCCGCTAGATACGGGAAACGCCATGAGTGAAGAACACCACACCGAAGATCACGCCGACATCCGCGAAGCCGTCGCAAAACTCTGCGCGCAGTTTCCCGGCGAATACTGGCGCAAGCTCGATCGCGAGATGGCCTATCCCAAGGCCTTCGTCGACGCGCTGACGCAGGCCGGCTATCTCTCGGTGCTGATCCCCGAGGAATATGGCGGCGCGGGCCTGAAGCTTTCCGCCGCGGCTGCGATTCTCGAAGAGATCCAACGCGCCGGCTGCAACGGCGGTGGCTGTCACGCCCAGATGTACACGATGGGCACCGTGCTGCGGCACGGCAATGACGAGCAGAAGGCGAAGTACCTGCCGAAGATCGCCAGCGGCGAATTGCGGCTTCAGGCGTTCGGCGTTACCGAGCCGACCAGCGGCACCGACACCTCCTCGCTGAAGACGTTTGCGCGCAAGGAAGGCAACGACAGCTACATCGTCAACGGCCAGAAGATCTGGACGAGCCGGGCCGAGCATTCCGACCTGATGGTGCTGCTGGCGCGCACCACGCCGAAGGAGCAGAGCAAGAAGCGCACCGATGGTCTCTCGGTCTTCATCGTCGATATGCGCGAGGCCAAGAACAACGGCCTCGAGATCCGCCCGATCCGCACCATGATGAACCACGCCACCACCGAAGTGTTCTTTACCGACATGAAGGTGCCGGCGGAGAATCTGATCGGCGAGGAAGGCAAGGGGTTCCGCTACATCCTCTCCGGCATGAATGCCGAGCGCATTTTGATCGCGGCCGAATGCGTCGGCGACGCCAAATGGTTCATTGCCAAGGCCACGAACTACGCCAAGGAGCGCGCGGTGTTCGGCCGGCCGATCGGCCAGAATCAAGGCATTCAGTTCCCGATCGCCAAGGCCTACGCCTCGATGCGCGCGGCCGAGCTGATGGTGAAGGAAGCCACGCGCAAATATGAAGCCGGGCTCGACTGCGGCGCCGAAGCCAACATGGCCAAGATGCTGGCAGCCGATGCGTCCTGGGAGGCAGCGAATGCCTGCATCCAGACCCATGGCGGCTTCGGCTTCGCCGAGGAGTACGACGTCGAGCGCAAATTCCGGGAGACGCGGCTCTATCAGGTGGCGCCGATCTCGACCAACCTCGTGCTGTCCTACGTCGCCGAGCACGTGCTCGGCATGCCCCGCTCGTACTGAGGTCGCATCATGGGAGCATTGGACGGGATCAGGGTGATTGCGGTCGAGCAGGCGGTCGCGGCGCCGTTCTGCTCGTCGCGGCTGGCAGACGCCGGCGCAGAGGTGATCAAGATCGAGCGGCCCGAGGGCGATTTCGCCCGCGGCTATGACGCGGCGGCCAAGGGCCAGAGCAGCTATTTCGTGTGGCTCAACCGCGGCAAGCAATCGGCGGTGGTCGATCTCGCCACCAAGGAAGGCTGCGCCGAGCTCGAGAAGCTGATCGCGAGCGCGGACGTGCTGATCCAGAACCTCAAGCCGGGCTCGATGGACAAGCTCGGCTTTTCGCGCGAGCGGCTGCTGAAGGACTATCCGAAGCTGATCTCGTGCACCATCACCGGCTATGGCGACGAAGGTCCCTACGCCCACCGCAAGGCCTATGACCTGCTGATCCAGGCCGAGAGCGGCCTTGCCTCGATCACCGGCAACCCTGACGGCGCCTCGCGGGTCGGCATGTCGATCGTCGACGTCGCGACCGGCGCGACCGCGCATGCGGCGATCCTGGAAGCGCTGATCGCGCGCGGGCGCACCGGCAAGGGCTGTGACATCCGCATCTCCATGTTCGACGTGATGGCCGACTGGTGCACCGTGCCGCTGCTCAATTCCGAAGCCGGCAATCCGCCCAAGCGCATGGGCCTGCGCCATCCCTCGATCGCGCCCTACGGCGTGTTCACCTCCAAGGACGGCAAGGACATCCTGATCTCGATCCAGAGCGAGCGCGAGTGGAAGACGCTCTGCGTCAAGGTGCTCGACCAGCCCGATTTGCCGGCCGATCCGCGCGTCGCCAACATGGTCGAGCGCGTGCGCAATCGCGATTTCACCGACACGACGGTCGCAGATATCTTCGGCAAGATGACGCGCGACGAGCTGCTGAAGCGGCTGTCGGACGCCGACATCGCCTTTGCCGAGGTCAACACCATGGCCGACCTCACCAATCATCCGCATCTGCGCCGCATCGAGGTCGACACGCCGCAGGGGCGCGTCAGCTATCCCGCGCCGGCGCCGATCATCGTCGGCGACACCCGCAGCTACGGCGCCGTGCCGGGCATCGGCGAGCGGCCGGCCAAGAAGTCATAACAAGAGCGAGGCGTCATGACCGAGAAGCTCGACATCGATCACTTGCGGCAATGGATCGGCCGCAGCACCGAGGCCACCGACATCGTCACCGCGCAGCTCGTCAAGGGCCTGCGCGCGACGCTGTTCCAGGAGGTCGGCGAGCCCAAAAAGGGTGACGCCGCGCCGTTCACGGTACACTGGTGCCTGGCGCAGCCGGTGTTTCCGATGTCGATGCTGGGACCCGACGGCCATCCGACCCGCGGCGGCTTCCTGCCGCCGGTGCCGCTGCCACGCCGGATGTGGGCCGGCGGCGAGATCGAGTTCCTGCAGCCCTTGCGCGTCGGCGATGAATCGACGCGGACCTCGCGCATCGCCGACGTCCAGGTGAAATCGGGCTCGACCGGCACGCTGTGCTTCGTCTCGGTCGAACACAGCATCTCGTCGCCGCGGGGCGTTGCCATCCGCGAGCGGCAGGACATCGTCTATCGCGAGATGACGAGCAGCGCGCCCGCCGGCGCCAGGGCCCCGCCCCCGCCGCCCAAGGCGCAGCACCGCGAGACGCATGTGTCCGATCCCGTGCTGCTGTTTCGTTATTCCGCGCTGACCTTCAACGGCCACCGCATCCATTACGACCGTGACTACGTCACCAAGGTCGAGGGTTACCCGGGCCTGATCTTCCACGGCCCGCTGCAAGCGGCGCTGATCGTGGAGATGGCGGCGAAACTGCACGACGGCAAGGCGCCGAGGAAATTCACCTATCGCGGCCTTCAGCCGCTGTTCGAGGGCACCGAGTTCTCCATCAACGCCAACGAGACCGAGACGGGCCTGGAGCTGTGGACCGCGAATGCGGAGGGACAGCCGACGATGAAGGGCACGGCGGTGTGGTAGGCACCGCTATTAGACCCTCACCCTGAGGAGCGCACCCCTTCGCGCGCGTCTCGAAGGGCGAGGCCACCAGCCGGGCCTTCATCCTTCGAGACGCGCGTTCCGCGCTCCTCAGGATGAGGAATTTACAGGGGACGGAAACCATGGCCAAGAACGGCAAGAGCGGCAGCAAGTCCGTCACCGTGAAGCAGGCGACGCTCGATCTGCTGCGCTCGCTGGGCATCGACAGGGTGTTCGGCAATCCCGGCTCGACCGAGCTGCCGTTCCTGAGCGACTGGCCTGATGATATCGACTATGTGCTGGCGTTGCAGGAAGCCTCCGCCGTCGGCATGGCCGATGGTTACGCGCAGGCGACGCGCAATGCCGGCTTCGTCAATCTGCATTCGGCGGCCGGCGTCGGCAACGCGCTCGGCAATATCTACACCGCGCACCGCAACCAGACGCCGCTCGTGATCACCGCGGGCCAGCAGGCGCGCTCGATCCTGCCCTTGCAGGCGTTCCTCTATGCCGAGCGCGCCTCGGAATTCCCGCGGCCTTACGTCAAGTACAGCGTCGAGCCGGCCCGGCCCGAGGACGTTCCGGCCGCGATCGCGCGGGCCTATTACACCGCGATGCAGCCGCCCTGCGGGCCGACCTTCGTGTCGATCCCGATCGACGATTGGGCCCATGCGACCGCACCGGTCGATGCGCGCAAGGTCAGCCGCGAGATCGGGCCCGAGCCTGACGCGATGAAGGCGCTGGTCGCCGCGCTCGGCTCAGCCAAGAATCCCGCCCTCGTGGTCGGCCCCGGCGTCGACCGCGCCGGCGCGGTCGATTTGATGGTGCGCGTGGCCGAGAAGGCCAGGGCCAGCGTCTGGGTCAGCCCGTTCTCCGCGCGCTGCTCGTTCCCCGAGCGTCATCCGCAGTTCGCGGGCTTCCTGCACGCCTCGCCGGCGCAGCTGTCCGACGCGCTGCGTGAGCACGATGTGGTCGTGGTTATCGGCGCGCCCGTGTTCACCTTTCATGTCGAGGGCCATGCCGCGATCTTCGACAGCGGCGCGACGATCTTCCAGATCACCGACGATCCGGACGCGGCCGCGGTGACGCCGGTCGGCACCAGCATCGTCGCGACGATGAAGCCGGCGCTCAGCCTGCTGCTCGACCTGCTGCCGGAGAGCAAACGCGCCACGCCAAAGGGCCGCACGCTGCCGTCGGCACCGCAGGCCGCCGATCCGCTGCCGGTTGAATTCCTGCTGCATACGCTGTCGCAGGCGATGCCGGACGACGCGTCACTGGTCGAGGAAGTGCCCTCGCACCGGCCGGCGATGCAGAAGTTCATGCCGATGCGCGGCCAGGACAGTTTCTACACGATGGCGAGCGGCGGCCTCGGTTACTCGCTGCCCGCCGCGGTCGGCATGGCGCTCGGCAAGCCGAAGCAGCGGACGGTGTGCCTGATCGGCGACGGCTCGGCGATGTATTCGATCCAGGCGCTGTGGACCGCCGCGCAACGAAAACTGCCGCTGACCATTGTCGTCATCAACAATTCCGGCTACGGCGCGATGCGCTCGTTCAGCCAGGTGATGCAGGTGAGGAACGTGCCGGGGCTGGAACTGCCGGGGATCGATTTCGTCAGGCTCGCCGAGGGCATGGGCTGCCATGCGGTGCGGGTGAGCAAGGCCGCGGAACTGGGCGAGGCGCTCGAGCGCGGAATGGCGTTCGAGGGGACGAGCCTCGTCGAGGTCGTCGTGGATTCGACGGTGCCGGTGCTGTACGGGCAGAAGCATTAGGGGGGCGCGTAGCCCGGATGGAGCGAAGCGAAATCCGGGAATCGTGCCGCAAGCGAGTCGGCCCCGGATTACGCTGCGCTCCATCCGGGCTACGAACTACGACTACGACATCACGACGCCAAGAATCCCCCGTCCGCCGCCAGCACGTGCCCGACGACATAGGATGACGCGTCGGACGACAGCCACACCACGGCCTCCGCGACTTCCTCCGGGCTCCCCATCCGCCGCAGCGGCAGGCCCGCACTGACGGTCGCGACATCGCCGACGCCGGCGCGCAGCATCATGTCGGTGACGACCCGGCCCGGCGCAATCGCGTTGATGCGGATGCCGCGCGGGGCATTCTCCATCGCGGCCGAGCGTGTCAGCGAGATCGCGGCGGCCTTCGAGGCCGAGTAGAGCGAGAAGCCGGGATTGGGATTGCGCACGCCGCTGACGGAGGCGTTGACGACGATGCTGCCGCGGCCCTGCGCCAGCATCGCCGGCAATTGATGGCGCAGGCACAGGAACAGCGCACGGACATTGGTGTCGAACACCGTGTCGTAGATCTCCGTGCCCTGCTCTTCCAGCGGCGCACGGCGCTCCTGGAATCCGGCATTGTTGAAGGCGACATCGAGCCGGCCGCAACGCTCGACCGCCGTGCGAACCAGACGTTCGACGTCATCCTCTTGCGTGATGTCGGTTTGGATCGCGATCGCGTCAGCGCCGAGCTCCCGGCACGCTGCGGCGGTGTCCTTGATTTCGGCTTCGCGCCGCCCCGCAACGACGATCGCCTCGGCGCCTTCCGAGGCCATCCGCAGCGCCGTGGCGCGGCCGATGCCGCTGCCGCCGCCCGTGACGAGGCAGACCTTGCCTCTCATCCGCATCCCGGCCGGCACAGTTCCGCTCATGGCTCACTCCAAAACGCTTGCGCGCGACGTTGCGCGCATATAGTTGTATGATACAACTATATGCTGGGAGTCAAGATGGCCGAGCTTGCGCTGATCGACGACATCCGCGCCGCCTCGCGATTGATGGTGCGGGAGCTCGGCTTCATGGATGCGACGGTGGCGGCCTCGGACTATCCGCCCTCGGCGGTGCACACCATTTTGGAGATCGGCATCCGCGGCCCGATGAACTCAGGCGAGCTCGGCGATTTCCTGCGGCTGGAGAAATCCAGCGTCAGCCGCCTGGTGCGCAAGCTGGTCGATTGCGGCGAGCTGCGGGAGACGCCTGATGAAGCCGATGCGCGCAGCAAGCTGTTGTCGCTGACGGCGAAGGGCCGGCGCACGCTGGAGGCGCTGCACGCGTTCGGACGCCAGCAGGTGCGCGGCGCGCTGGCCGCGCTGACAGAGACCGAGCAGCGCACGGTGCGCGAGGGCATGATGCTCTATGCGCGGGCGCTGCGGCAGAGCCGGATGGAGGACGAGGGGGAGTCGGCGGCGTAGCTAGGTGTCCCGCCCCCCGTACGCAATTGCGCACTAGGCGGGGCATGACAGGGTCAATCGCGGAAACTGCGCCGGCTACTTCCCGAACTCCTCCCGCATCTTCGCCTGGATCTTGGCCATGCCGCCGATCCAGCGGTCGTAATTCTCGGTCTTCTTGCGCATGTAGCCGAGCACCTGGGGGTGCGGCAGGATCAGGAAGGTCTCCTGCGCGAGGCCGGCGAGCACGTCTTTCGCGACCTGCTCCGGCGTGAGATCGCCGTCGCCGGATTGCGGGCCCTTCGGGATCGAGCGCAGCATGTTGGTGTCGACGCCCTGCGGACAGAGGATCGAGACCTTGATATTGTCCGCCTTGTGCGAGATCGCAAGATTTTCGGCAAAGCCGACCGCGGCGTGCTTGGTGGTGGAATAGGCGGGGCTTCCGACCTGCGACAGCAGGCCTGCCGCCGAGATCGTGTTGAGGAAATAGCCGCCGCCGCGCGCCTTCATGCGGGGAATGAGATACCGCGCCGCATAGACATGGGCCATGACATGGATCGCCCAGCTCCGCTGCCAGGGCTCGTCCGAGGCGCCGCCGGCATTCACCGACATCGGATCGAAGCCGCCGCCGATGCCGGCATTGGAGCAGAACAATTCGATCGGGCCGAACTGCCGCTCGGTCTCCTCGATGACGTGGGCGATCTCTTTTTCCTGCGCGACGTCGCATCTGAAGGCCGCACCATCCACCGTGGCGGCGACGGCTCTTGCATTGGCGGCGTCCATGTCCGCGACGACGACCTTGGCGGCACCCGCCTTGTGGAAGGCCTCGCACAGCGCCTTGCCGATGCCGTTTGCGCCGCCCGTGACGACCACGACCTTGCCGGTCACCTGCATGCGACGTCTCCTCTTTGTCTTGTAGCGCTTCTCTTTTCGGATAGCGCTTCGCTATCTTATACCGCTTCGCTAATTCCGCTTCGCGGATCTTGCTCAGCTCAACACGAGGTCGAGCACCGCGGTATAATGGCACGCCGCGCCGGCCAAGACAAAGCCGTGCCAGATCGCATTCTGGAAGCGCAGCCGCCGCCAGGCATGGAAGATCACGCCAAAGCTGTAGAGCAGGCCGCCCGCAAGGATGAAGCCCAGCACCAGCGCAGGCAGCGCCTTGACCACGGCGTCGTAGACCATCACGCCGCTCCAGCCCATCGCGAGATAGATTCCGACTGCGACGCGGTCGAACCGGCCGGGGTAGAGAAGTTTCAGCACGATACCGAGGATCGCGACGCACCAGACGCCGCCGAGCAGCACCAGCGCGAACACACTGTCCCTCACCTCGAGGATGAACGGCGTATAGGTCGCCGCGATCAGCAGATAGATCGCGCAATGGTCGAACCGCCGCAGCAGCCATTTGGCCGGCGAGACCGGCCAGAGATTATAGGTCGCCGACAGCACCAGCATCGAGAGCAGGCCGGCGACATAGATCGAGACCCCGACGATGTTGGTGGCGTCGGCATAAACCGCCGTCAGCACCACCAGGACCGTGGCGGCGACGATGCCGCAGAACACGCCGATCGCGTGGATCACGCCGTCCGCGATCAATTCGGCACGGTCGTAGTTCCAGCCGATCGCGTCGGCCGCGGCGTGGACGGAGGTGGATGCGAGCTGTTTCAGCTGGAAGACGGTCATGGCAATCCGCAAGGCTCAGACAATGCCCTCTTGTAGGGTCTTTCGCGATCGGCGCATCGTTCAAACGGCTGATTTGCCGACAAAGGCGGTGGAAGTATGAAGCTTGATTTTCCCTACGCAATTGCCACTTTTGTGAACGGCTTCACTGTTCCGCCCGCCCCGAGATCAATCACGTTCATATGGCATTCAGTTTCCAGGATATGGTCGAAGAAGCGCGGCTGTCGGCCAGGGCGCTGATCGACTATGGCGAGCACTTCTTCAACCCGACGGTGCGTCTCGGGGTCACCGGCCTGTCACGGGCCGGTAAGACCGTATTCATCACCGCGCTGATCCACGGCCTCACCCGCGGCGGCCGCTTTCCGGTGTTCGAGGCCTATGCCTCCGGCCGGATCGCGCGGGCGCATCTGGCGCCGCAGCCGGACGACGCCGTGCCGCGCTTCGCCTATGAGAACCATTTGCGCGCGCTGCTCGAGGAGCGGCGCTGGCCGAACTCGACCGTCGACATCAGCGAACTCAGGCTCGTCATCGACTATCAGCGCCAGAACGGCGCCGATCGCACATTGACGCTCGACATCGTCGATTATCCCGGCGAGTGGTTGCTCGACCTGCCGCTGCTCCAGAAGAGCTATGAGCAATGGTCGGTCGAAAGCCTCGCGCTGTCGCGCGAGGCGCCCCGCGCGCATCTTGCGGGGGATTGGCACGCGCATCTCGCGACGCTCAAGCCCGAGGCGCGCGAGGACGAGCAGGCGACGCTCACCGCGGCAAAGCTCTTCACCGGCTATTTGCGCGCCTGCCGCGACGAGCGCTTTGCGATGAGCCTGCTGCCGCCCGGCCGCTTCCTGATGCCCGGCAATCTCGCCGACACGCCGGCGCTGACTTTTGCGCCGCTCGACGTACGCGTGGGCGGCCAGGCACCGGACGGCTCGCTGTGGGCGATGATGGTCCGCCGCTTCGAGGCCTACAAGGACGTCGTGGTGCGGCCGTTCTTCCATGATCATTTTGCCCGGCTCGATCGCCAGATCGTGCTGGCCGATGCGCTCGCCGCGTTCAACTCCGGCCCCGAAGCGCTGCACGATCTCGAAGCCGCGCTTGCCGGAATTCTCGACTGCTTCCGCATCGGCCGCAGCACGTTCCTCTCCAGCCTGTTCCGGCCGCGTATCGACCGCATCCTGTTCGCGGCGACCAAGGCGGACCATCTGCATCATTCCAGTCACGACCGGCTCGAGGCGGTGCTGCGCCGCGCGGTCACCCGGGCAGTGGTGCGTGCGGAAGATACCGGCGCGGAGATCGACGTGGTGGCGCTCGCCGCCGTTCGCGCCACGCGCGAGGCCCAGGTCGCGCATGGCCGCGACAAATTGCCGTCGATCCTGGGAACGCCAGCGGCCGGCGAAAGCGCCGGCGGCGAGTTCTTTGACGGCAACACGGAGGTTGCGACCTTTCCGGGTGACCTGCCGCCGGACCCCGAGGCGCTGTTCAACGGCACCGACGCATTCCGGGGCCTCGCGACCCAGGCCGCCGAGAAGAGCGATTTTCGCTTCCTGCGCTTCCGTCCGCCAAAGCTCGAACGCGAAGGCAATGACGAGCCGGCGCTGCCACACATCCGCCTCGACCGTGCCCTGCAGTTCCTGATCGGAGACAAGCTGTCATGAACGACCGATCCAAGCCGCGGCGGCCGGCGACGTTCCGGCTCGACGATCCCGGCGTCGTTGTCACCGAAGCCGACGAAGCGGCGCGGCTTGGCCGCACCACGATCCAGATCACGCCCGAGCACGATCCGCAGGCATTGCCGGTGCCGATCGAGGCCGCGCTCCCGGCGCGTCGCGGCTTTCCCTGGGGCACGCTGTTCTGGTCCGGGCTCGGCGGGCTGACGCTGCTCGGCACCGGGCTCGGCGTGGTCCGTCTGATCGAGGATCTGTTTGCGCGCAGCGAAACGCTCGGCTTCGTCGGCCTCGCATTCGCCTTCGTCACCGCACTGGCGCTCGCGGTGGTGATCGGGCGCGAGGCCTTTGGTCTGGCGCGCCTTGCAACCATCGAGAAGCTGCATGCGCGCGCCGCGGCAGTCCTTGCCAGTGACGACCGCAAGGAGAGCCGCGTGATCGTGCAGGACCTGCTCAAGATCGCGCACCAAAATCCGCAGCTTGCACGCGCGCGCGCGACGCTGGAGAGCCACACGGGCGAGATCATCGACGGCGCCGACATGATCCGGCTTGCCGAGCGCGAATTGATGTCGCCGCTGGATGCGGAAGCGCGGCGACTGGTGTCGTCGGCCGCACAAAAAGTCTCGATCGTGACCGCAGTTTCACCACGCGCGGCGATCGACGTATTGTTCGTGTTCGTAGCCGCGTTGCGCCTGATCCGTCAGCTCGCTTTTCTCTATGGCGGCCGCCCCGGCGCGCTCGGCATGATCCGCCTGCTCCGCCACGTGATCGCCCATCTCGCTATCACCGGCGGCATGGCCGCGAGCGACAGCCTGGTGCAGCAGATGCTCGGCCATGGCATCGCGGCAAAGCTGTCGCAGCGGCTCGGCGAAGGTGTGCTGAACGGATTGCTGACCGCGCGGCTGGGTCTGGCCGCGATCGACGTGACGCGCCCGCTGCCGTTCGCGGCGCTGCCGCCGCCAAAACTGTCGGACCTCGCGACGGATCTGCTGCGGAAGAAGGACGAGGAGTAGCGGCGCTATCCGCGCCATCGTTCGCGCCATTCGCCGGACCGACACATGGCGCGGCGCCTGAATGAGCGAAGCTTAAGCTCGCGGTTCATCGGGAAAGTCGAAGCTGACAATGATAAACCCGACCGCACCAAACACCAACAGCGCCAGGAACAGTGCCGCAACAGCAAAGGACCACACGAAAGGCTCCGAGCAGCTGATGCCACCCAATCGAGCCAACGAGCGGAATATCATCCCTCGCCGGCTGATCTGAGGCAGACCCGGACGGGGTTAAAGGGCAATTGTCCGGTAAAATGACCTTGCTCAGTCAAGCCGCACCTCGCAAGCGAACTATCGAGTTAGCCCTTTCGAGTATTGGAGGATTATGTGCCGCAGTTAATGGCAACTGAGCACAAGGAGGCGGCAATTCAAGTCGCCGCTTTCAAGTCAGCCTCTGGCCGCCCCATACCACGGCGCATCAGCCCGTTAAGAAACTGGTTACCAGTCAATGTCACCATTTGCATATTAGGCCGCCATATGCGGCGCGCATTCTGAGAACGTCTCAATATTTCGACACGCTCGGTTGGCGGTCTCTTTCAGGAGAGGCCCAATGTTTAAGGGCTTAATGGCAGCGCTTGTGGCGCTGATCAGCACACTGCAGCTGGATCGATACCTGACCAATGGTCGGTACACCGACGCGGCCACGGATATGCTGCGGCAAATCAGGCGCGCGTTTGGATTTTGAGGTGCACTGGACGATTTGAGGCCGGTGATGAAGGGCATCCCCTGGACTGATCTCGACGCGGAGGAGCAACGCGCCATTGCGATATTGGGCGCCGGGCTCCCGATCGAGCTGTGTGACCCCGTCGCTCTCCCAAGATTGAAGCGGCTCGGGCTGATCGCAGGGTCTCATTTGACCGCTGCTGCGCACGAGCTGCGGAGGCGCGTTGTTCTGGAAGAACTCAGTGCGCGGGATTGAGCCGCGCAACCAATTGGCACGATCGATCCTCGCCTGGTCGGGAGTGCCTTGACGGGGCTAACAAGGCGTGGGGAGTTTGATGGCGGCAGGTGCAATTGAGCTGATCGTGGAGGGCTACGTTTCCCTCAAGGACCAAGCAGCTCTTGATGAGCTTCGGACACAGCGTCGCAAACTTATCGCAGATCTCGATGCATGTACCGGGATCGACTGCAGGAGTACCATCCGGCAGATCGAGGAAGACATCGTCGTGATTGAGGCCGGGCTGGCGCGGTTGCCGACCTAGTCGGCCGGATGTTTAGAGATTGCCCGGTGTCGTATCGGCAACGGTGCACCCGGTGTGGATCAGGTCCTTCTTGGTCACCCGCACGCTGCCAAGATAATAACCTCGCTCCTGGACGGCTGCCCTGATCTCGTCGCTGACCTTGAGAACTCTCGCTCTGCTCTTGCGCCATTTGTTGGAAGAGTAGAGCGCGGGCATCGGAGAGCCGTTGCTGACGACGAGGAAGTCCCGCTTGCCATTGCGATAGACATCAAACATGTCCTATCCCCGCAGATAATATCAATAAGAGAAAATATGTTTCGTCACGATAGCTCCAGCTTAGCGGCTTAAATGCTTGAGCGGGTGGTAATCTGGGATGGCGGCCTGTGAATGTCGGGAAAAATGCTGGTTGCAGCTAAGCGATCAGCTCAGATTTCTGCTCTATGTTGTTCTCATGTCACGCTAGGCCGCTTCAACGCGTGGCCTCGTTTGCCTTTGGGACCCCACAAGGGGAGAAGGGAAGAAGGTTGCCTCGCTAGGCGAGCGTACGTTTCTCGAATTCCCCCGCCAGCACCCGCCATTGAAACAGCGGCGAATCCGTTGGCGGCGAGAGTTCCGGCGTCCAGCCGGTGAGCTTCTCAATCACGTAGGTATCCGTCAGAACGCCGCGCCACCGACGTTCGACCTGGCCGAGCTGCTCGCGCTTCGCCGGGATCGATCCCCACACCGGTGCGCGATTGTCCGGCTCTCGCCCGACATAGATGCCTGCATGCCCGCTGATCCGATCGATGCCGGGATCGCGAAAATCCTGGAAGCGGCCGCGTTCGTTGATCTCGACGACGGGCACGCGGCCCCTGAACAACCAGCGCATCATCGCGTAGGTGCGATAGTCCGTCGTCGCGATCCAGGTCGCGCCGGTCTCGTCGAGCGCGGCCTGCGCACGCGCAGCTACCTGCTCGTAGCCGGCCTCGGCGCCGATCGGATCGATCTTGCCGAGGAGATTCCAGGGCGCGGCGACGTAGTACAGGAACACGATGACGACGAAGGCGATCCCCGTGACGACCGCCGTGTTGAGCCAGAAAATGCTCGACCGGATCATCCGCGCCGACCAGTGCTCGCGCGACAGCATGACGAGGTTGACCGCGGCGGCGGCAAAGCCGACCGGCCACATGAACATCGGCCAGGTGTCGCCGACCCTGAGCGTCGTCGACTTGAACAAGAAATAGAGGAACGGCACCAGCACCGCGGTCGACAGCAGGATCGCGACCGGCTCGCGCGTGCGATAGCCGCGCCACGCCGTCATCACGAGGCCTGACAGCACGACCGGCAGCATGACGAAGCCGACCAGGCCGAATTGCAGGCCGATGTAGTCGCCGATCGTGCGCAGCGAGATGCCGTAATTGGCGGTGGCCCGCACACCCTGGAAACGGAACGAGGCCCAGTCGTGCTGCGCGTTCCAGATCAGCACCGGGGAGAACACGGCAATCGCGATCAGCACCGCGAGATAGGGGTAAGGACTGCGCAGCCAGCGCCAGCGCCAATCCGGCACCAGCAGAAACGCGGCGACCGCCGGCGCGAACATGATCGCGGTGAATTTCGACAACATCGACAGTCCGGCGAACAGGCCCGCCGCCAGCCACCAGCGTCCATCGCCGCCCTGCGCGAGCCGCACCAGGGACCACATCATCGCCACCGCGAACGGGATCATGGCAACGTCCGGCGCGACCTTGGCCATCAGCAGGCCGTAATAGAGCGCAGCCTCCGGCATCAGCACCGCGAACATGATGGCGCGCGCATCATGAGTGAGGCGGCGGACGATGTCGGCGAGCAGCAGCTGCGTGACCAGCATCGCGACGATGCCGCCGAAACGGACGCCGAGCACGGTGTCGCCGAAGATCGCGGTACCAAAACGGATGAACCAGGCGATCATGGGAGGATGATCGAGGAAGCTGAGCGCTCCCTCCTTCGACCAGGTCCAGTAATAGGCCTCGTCGGTGCGCAGCTCGATGGCGGAGGCGTAGACGATGCGCAGCAGCGTCATCGCGGCGATGACGAGCACGGCCACGACGAGGGGCCGGCGCACGGCGCCGGCTGCGGGCGTAGTGATATCAGGGGCTGTCGTCACGGCCGCGCTTTTCGCCAACCTGGGAGGGGGAGTCAATGCGGGGGCGCCGCGCATATCGCTGTCGTCCCGGGGCGCGACATAGTCGCGAGCCCGGGACCCATAGCCACAGGGAGGAGTCGTGGCGCGAACTGGTAACCACGAGTCTTCGTCAAATCCGATCCTGTGGCTATGGATCCCGGATCGCCGCGCCGCTTGTCCGGGACGACAGCGGTGGGTGTGGCGCGCGCCTTTGCCCACCCTACGGTTCGGTAACCTTGCCGCGCATGTGATCAGGCCAGCTGTCCGCCCCTGGAATTAAACGCTACGCTGGCTGTTCTCCTTCATGAACTGATACAAACCGAATCATGGCCACTGCATCCTCACGATTGTCCGAA
Organism: Bradyrhizobium sp. MI1.7; assembly: GCF_055811795.1. Lineage (NCBI taxonomy): Bacteria > Pseudomonadati > Pseudomonadota > Alphaproteobacteria > Hyphomicrobiales > Nitrobacteraceae > Bradyrhizobium > Bradyrhizobium sp. MI1.7. Next base: position 137,239 of record NZ_JBVVPO010000011.1, on the reverse strand, counting down.
CTGTCCCGCGCGACCAGCATGCGGCAGGTTCGGCTGGTCTGCGGCGTCATCCTGTTCTCCTACGTGGTGAGCCATTTCCTCAACCATGCGCTCGGCAACATCTCGGTCGATGCCATGGAGATCGGGGTCTACTATCACACGGCGTTCTGGCGGTTCCTCCCCATCGCGATCGTGTTCTATACGGCCGCGCTCACGCATATGGGGCTCGGAATCTACGCGCTCTATCAGCGCCGCCAGTTCCGCTGGCGAACGATCGAGCCGCTCCAGCTCGTGCTGGGCCTGAGCATCCCCGCCCTCGTCATGGCCCATGTGATCGGCGTCCGGCTCGGCTACACGTTGTACGGACACCAGAAGCTCTATCCGCAGGAACTCTATCTGTTCTTCGTCACGTCGAACCGCATCTGGACCATGACGGTCCTGCTGATCATCGCCTGGGTCCATGGCTGCATCGGCATCTATTTCTGGCTGCGCCTGAAGCCGTTCTTCGCGCGCGCCGCGCCTTATCTGCTCGCCGCCGCCGTGCTGATCCCGACGCTGTCGCTGCTCGGCGTCTACCAGGGCGGACGCAGTGTGCAGATCGAGGTCGACGACGGCGAATGGCGCACGCACAATCTCACCCGCCGCCAGCTCGGCTCGACCGCGGAAGCCGCGACGCTCGACCGCATCACCGGCGGCCTCACCATCGGCTATGTCGGCCTGCTCGGACTGGCGCTGGCGGCACGCGGCGTGCGCGCCTTGCGCGAGCGGCGCCGCGGCATGATCGCGCTGTCCTACGGCAACGGCAAGACGGTGCGCGTGCCGAAGGGCCTCTCCGTGCTGGAGGCGAGCCTGCGCCACAATGTGCCGCATGCCAGCGTCTGCGGCGGCCGCGCCCGCTGCTCGACCTGCCGCATCCGCATCATCGGTGACCATGCCGCCCTGCCCGAGCCGTCGCAGCGCGAGGCCTTCGTGCTCGCGCGCGTCGGCACTGCCGATCCCTCGATCCGGCTTGCCTGCCAGCTGCGGCCGGACTCCGACCTCTCCTTCTTCCAGCTGTTCACGCCCCACACGCATTCGGCGGACGGGCAGGCCTCGACATCGGCCAGAATCGGCCAGGAGCGCTACCTCGTCAGCCTGTTCGTGGACATGCGCGGTTCGACGCAGCTTGCCGAGAAGCGGCTGCCATTCGACACCGTTTTCATCGTCAATCGTTTCCTCGGCGCCGTCTCGCGGGCCGTGATCGAGAATGGCGGCCAGCCGAACCAGTTCGTCGGCGACGGCATGCTGGCGCTGTTCGGGCTGTCAGCCGATCCGGAGACCGCCTGCCGGCAAGCGCTGAAGGCTGCCGCCGGCATCGCCACGCATATCGACGAGCTCAACGAGCTCCTGAGCCACGATCTCCGCCAGCCGATCCGCTTCGGCATCGGCATTCACGGCGGCGAGGTCATCATCGGCGACATCGGCTATCGCGATCACATCGTCTTCACCGCGCTCGGCGATGCCGTCAACGTCGCGGCCCGGCTCCAGGACATGACCAAGACACTGGCCTGCGAAGCAATCGTCTCGGAGGAGGTCCGCCGTACCGCGGGCCTTGCCGACGATGCGCTGCCGCAGCAGGAGGTCGCGATCCGCGGCCGCGACGAGCCCCTGGCCGTGCGCGTGGTTGCGGACACGAGGCAGCTGTCGGCGCTGGTTGACCGAAGCGAGCGCGTCGCAGCTTGATTCTTCACCTCTCCCCGCTTGCGGGGAGAGGGAGTGCACTGTCACTGCGGCTACAGCTCGGCAATCTCGTTACGAACGTAACACCGGCTTGCTGCAACGCAGCGACATGGGCCTGCTGCGAAAGCACGAATTGACTTCATCTCGATCGTTGCGACAGATGAGCGCGGGATCGCGGTGATGACTGCGGTCCAACGAAAAGCTCCGGGAGGAGACGAGAATGTTCGATCGACGCGACCTGCTCAAAGGAGCGGGCCTTGCCGCTATGGCGGCCACACTGAATTCCACCAAGGCGCTGGCACTCGACACCGTCACGCTTCCCTTCGCCAATGGCGAGCGGCCGCTGGTGAAATATCCGCAGAAGCGGCCGATGATCGGCCTGACCAGCCGGCCGCCGCAGCTCGAGACGCCGTTCGCGATCTTCAACGACGGTCCGATCACGCCGAATAACGCGTTCTTCGTGCGCTATCACCTCTCGGACCTGCCTTACAATCTCGATCCCGACAAGTTCACGCTCGAGGTCAAGGGCAAGGTCGACAAGCCGCTCAAGCTGTCGCTCAAGGACATCAGGAAAATGAAGGCGACCGAGATCGTCGCCGTCAACCAGTGCTCCGGCAACAGCCGCGGCTTCTCCGAGCCGCGTGTCGCCGGTGGCCAGCTCGCCAACGGCGCGATGGGCAATGCGCGCTGGCGCGGCGTGCCGCTGAAGGCCGTGCTGGAGATGGCAGGCGTGCAGAGCGGCGCCAAGCAGGTCACCTTCAACGGCATGGACGGCCCCGTCAGCGACAAGACGCCCGATTTCGTCAAGGCGCTCGATCTCGAGCACGCCACCGACGGCGAGGTGATGCTGGCCTATGGCATGAACGGCGAGGACCTGCCGTTCCTCAACGGCTTTCCGCTGCGCCTGATCGTCCCCGGCTATTACGGCACCTACTGGGTCAAGCACCTCAACGAGATCACCGTCATCGACAATGTCTATGACGGCTTCTGGATGAAGTCGGCCTATCGCATTCCGGACACGCCGAACAATGCGGTCGAGCCGGGCACCGCGCCGAAGGCGACGATCCCGATCAACCGCTTCACCATCCGATCCTTCATCACCAGCGTTCCCGACGGTGCCAAGCTGAAGGCAGGCGGCACGACGCTGCGCGGCATCGCCTTCGACGGCGGCAAGGGCATCAAGGACGTCCAGGTTTCCACCGACGGCGGCAAGACCTGGGTCAGCGCCAAGCTCGGCAAGGATCTCGGCAAATACTCATTCCGTGAATGGAAGCTGCCGGTGAAGCTCGCGGCGGGCGCCCACGAGCTCAGGGTGCGCGCCACCGGCAATGGCGGCGAGACCCAGCCGGATGCGCCACGCTGGAACCCTGCGGGTTATCTACGCAACGTCGTCGAAACCGTCCGCGTCACCGTGGCCTGAGAGAGAATGATCATGCAGCGCACCGTTCTCCTCGCCATCTCACTCACCGTCGCCGCAATGGTGGGTTCGGCGCTTGCAGCGCCGCTCAACTACAAGACGCCCGACGAGGTCGCGGCCTTCAAGCCAGGCCCCAATCTCGAGGTCGTGCAGGGCAATTGCAGCGCCTGCCACTCGGCCGATTACGTCAACACGCAGCCGCCGATGAAGGACAAGAAAGGTTTTTGGCAGGCCGAGGTGACCAAGATGATCAAGGTCTATGGCGCCCCGATCGACGATGCCGATGTCGGCAAGATCGTCGATTATCTGGCCGCGACTTATTGACGGATGGCGCGCGGCGTGCCGATCAATTGACCGCGAAACGGGCAGAATCGGCAAAATCGCTGCGAAGTTGAGCGGAATTCGGCGAAATGCCGATATGGTTTGAGCTACCAAGCCGGCCACATTCCGCGTATCCTGTTAGGACCGAACCGGCCGGTTGGCGGGGACTGGCGGTTCGAGATCTCGGAGGAAGACCCGCGGAGAAGACGTGATGGCTAAAGGTACGGTCAAGTGGTTCAACCCGACGAAGGGTTATGGATTTATCCAGCCTGCGTCGGGCGGCAAGGATGTGTTCGTGCATATCTCGGCAGTGCAGAAAGCCGGTCTGTCGTCCCTGAACGAAGGACAGACGGTGGAATACGAAGAGATCGCAAACCGGGGCAAGACCTCCGCAGAGAACCTCAAAGTATAAGCCCGGCAGCCTTTGCTGCCTCCCGGATCTGTCCGGGAGCCGGGCCAAAAAAATTTTAGAAGACGGCCAGTGCATTCGACGACGGGCGTTGCGATTGCACACGGAGAGCTATTTTCCCGCGAAGACCGCTCGTTCAACGCCACAGCAATGACAATCGCGACGGCCCTTCGTTAGTCCACCGGCAATGGTGCGTCGCGCTTGATCTCTTCCATCACCGCATAGGTTCGCGTCTCGCGCACGCCCGGCATCGACAGCAACGTCTCGCCGAGGAAGCGTCGATAGGCGGTCATGTCCGCAAGCCGCGCCTTCACAAGATAGTCGAAGCCTCCTGCAACCATGTGACACTCCAGCACCTCGGGTGCGAGTTTCACCGCGCGCGCGAACCGCTCGAAATTGTCCGGCGTGGTCTTGTCGAGCAGCACCTCGACGAACACCAGAAGACCCAGGCCGAGCCGGTGCGGATTGAGCCGCGCGCCGTAGCCCTCGACAAAGCCCTCCCGCTGCAACCGCTTCAGCCGCTCGCCGACCGAGGTCGGCGAAAGCCCGATGCGCTCCGCAAGCTCGACATTGGCGATGCGCCCGTCCTGCTGCAGAATTGAGAGGATCTTCCGGTCGATTCGATCGAGTTCCATATTTTATGTGGCCAATGTACCAATGATCTTCATTTTCTAAGGCAAAATGGCTAATTTGTCTATCGAACTACGGTCTAGCGGGCCTTATCCTGGATTCGAGCCACAGGACACGCCATGCCGAACATCCCGCCGCCCTTCACCGCCCCCTATGCGCCCGATGATGCCGAGATTGCCGCGCGACTCTTGCCCGCTTCGCATCTCGGCCCGCCGCAGGAGGCGCGGATCGACCGCACCGCGACGCGGCTGATCGAGGCGATCCGCAAGCGCGACGACCGGCTTGGCGGGGTCGAGGACATGCTGCGGGAGTTCGCGCTTTCGACCAAGGAGGGGCTCGCCCTGATGGTGCTGGCCGAGGCGCTGCTCCGCGTGCCCGACGCGCGCACCGCCGACCAGTTCATCGAGGACAAGCTCGGCGAAGGCGACTTCATCCACCACGAGACCAAGTCCACGGCCTTCCTGGTCAATGCCTCGGCCTGGGCGCTCGGCCTCTCGGCGCGAGTGATCCAGCCCGGCGAGACGCCCGACGGCACCATCGGCCGGCTGGTGAAGCGGCTGGGCGCGCCGGCGGTGCGCACCGCCACGCGCCAGGCGATGCGGCTGATGGGCAACCATTTCGTGCTGGGGGAGACCATCGAGCAGGCGCTGGAGCGGGGTAAGCCGCGCTCCGGCCAAAAGACGCGCTACTCCTTCGACATGCTCGGCGAGGGCGCGCGCACGGCGGAGGACGCCAGGCGCTATTTCGACGCCTATGCGAGCGCGATTCTGACCATCGGCAAGGCTGCGGGCAGCTATCCCCTGCCCGACCGGCCCGGCATCTCGGTCAAGCTGTCGGCGCTGCATCCGCGCTTCGAGGCCATCAGCCGCAACCGCGTGATGGGCGAGCTGGTGCCGCAACTGCTGGACCTGGCGCAGCGCGCCAAGGCGCATGATTTGAACTTCACCGTCGACGCCGAGGAAGCGGACCGGCTGGAGCTGTCGCTCGACGTGATCGCGGCAACGCTCGCCGATCCCTCGCTCAGCGGCTGGGACGGCTTTGGCCTGGCGATCCAGGCCTATCAGAAGCGCGCGAGCGCCGTGATCGACTATGTCGACGCGCTCGCCCGCGCGCATGACCGCAAGCTGATGGTGCGGCTGGTCAAGGGCGCCTATTGGGACACCGAGATCAAGCGCGCGCAGGAGCGCGGGCTGGACGGCTATCCCGTGTTCACGCGCAAGGCGATGACGGATCTGAACTACGTCGCCTGCGCTTCGAAGCTTTTGAGTCTGCGGCCGCGCATCTTTCCGCAATTCGCCACCCACAACGCGCTGACGGTCGCGACCGTGCTGGAGCTTGCGCAAGATGGCGGCGGCTTCGAATTCCAGCGCCTGCACGGCATGGGCGAAGCGCTCTACGAACAGCTCGCCAAGGATCATCCTGACATCGCCTACCGCACCTATGCCCCGGTCGGCAGCCATCGCGACCTGCTCGCCTATCTGGTGCGGCGGCTGCTGGAGAACGGCGCCAACTCGTCGTTCGTGGCGCAGGCGGCCGACTATCGTGTGCCGGTTGTGGCGCTGTTGCAGCGTCCGGCCGATGCCATCGTCCGGCCGCAAGCGGCGGCCCATCCCAGAATTCCGTTGCCGGGCGATCTGTTCGCGCCGGACCGGCGCAATTCGCGCGGCGTCGAATTCGGCGCGCGCGCGGCGCTCGACCGGCTGCTGGCGGACGCGAAGGCCGAGGCAGCCGACCTCAAGCCCATAGCCGACACAACGCCGGACCGAGCCAATGCGTCGGTGACTGCTGCGCGCGCCGGCTTTGCCGCCTGGAGCCGAACGCCGGCGGCCACGCGCGCGGCCGCACTGGAGCAGGCCGCGCATCTGTTGGAGAGCCGGAGCGCCCATTTCATCGCGCTGCTGCAAGCCGAGGGCGGCAAGACGCTGGACGATGCGCTATCGGAGCTGCGCGAGGCCGCCGACTTCTGCCGCTACTATGCCGCACAGGGTCGAAAGCTGTTCGGCGTTGAGGCCGCCATGCCGGGCCCGACCGGCGAGAGCAATGCGCTCGCGATGCGCGGCCGCGGCGCCTTCGTCGCGATCTCGCCGTGGAATTTCCCGCTGGCGATCTTCATGGGCCAGGTCACGGCGGCGCTGATGGCCGGAAACAGCGTGATCGCAAAACCCGCCGAGCAGACGCCGCGCATCGCGCGTGAGGCCGTAGCGCTGCTGCACGAGGCCGGCATTCCCAGGAGCGCGCTGCATCTCGTCACCGGTGACGGCCGCATCGGCGCCGTGCTGACGGCGCATGCCGACATCGCCGGCGTCGTCTTCACCGGCTCGACCGAGGTCGCGCGCCTGATCAACCGGACGCTCGCCGCCAAGGAGGGGCCGATCGTGCCGCTGATCGCGGAGACCGGCGGTATCAACGCCATGATCGCGGATGCGACCGCGCTGCCCGAGCAGGTCGCCGACGACGTCGTGACCTCGGCCTTCCGCTCCGCCGGCCAGCGCTGCTCGGCGCTGCGGCTGCTGTTCGTGCAGGAGGATGTCGCCGACCGCATGATCGAGATGATCGCGGGCGCGGCGCGCGAATTGAAGATCGGCGACCCCGGCGATGTCGCGACCCATGTCGGTCCGGTGATCGACGCTGAGGCCAAGCAGCGCCTCGATGCGCATATCGCGCGGATGAAGTGCGAGGCGCGGCTACACTTTGCAGGCACTGCGCCCGACGGCTGCTTCGTCGCCCCGCACATTTTCGAGCTCAAGGACGCCGGCCAGCTCACCGAGGAGGTGTTCGGCCCGATCCTGCACGTCGTGCGCTATCGCGCGGAAAACCTCGACCGCGTCCTGCAGGCGATCGAGCGCAGCGGCTATGGACTCACGCTCGGCATTCACTCCCGGATCGACGACACCATCGAGGCGATCATCGATCGCGTCCAGGTCGGCAACATCTATGTCAACCGCAACATGATCGGCGCCGTGGTCGGCGTGCAGCCATTCGGCGGCAACGGGCTGTCCGGAACCGGCCCGAAAGCGGGCGGCCCGCATTATCTCGCACGCTTTGCGACCGAGCAGACCGTGACGATCAACACCGCGGCAGCCGGCGGCAATGCCGCGCTGCTTGCGGGGGAGGAGTGAAGCCCTGCGCCTGGCGCCGTTGCATCCCGCCGAAACATCGGTCTAATGCTGCCATGACTTGACCTGCGCCAATTCCAGCGCGCGGGAAACAACAAGAGCGAGGGAGCTACGCCGCGATGGAAAAGGGCATTTTTGCAGGGCTCAAGGTTCTGGACTGCGCGAGCTTCATCGCAGCGCCCGCCGCCGCGACCGTGCTGTCGGATTTCGGCGCCGACGTCATCAAGATCGAGCCGCCCGGCGCCGGCGACCCCTACCGCAATCTGCCCAACATTCCGGGCTATCCGACCAGCGAGCACAATTTCGCCTGGCTGCTGGAGGCCCGCAACAAGAAAAGCATCGCGCTCGACCTCTCCAAGCCGGAGGCGCAGGCCGTGCTCTACAAGCTGGTCGAAGAGGCCGACGTCTTCATCACCAACATGCCGCCGCCGGTGCGCGCCAAGCTCGGCATCACCTATGATCATCTCGCCCATCTCAACGACCGGCTGATCTACGCCTCCTTCACCGGCTATGGCGAAAAGGGCGAAGAGGCCAACAAGCCCGGCTTCGACAGCAACGCCTATTGGGCGCGTTCAGGCCTGATGGACCTCGTCCGCGCCGACACCCACACGACGCCGGCCCGCTCGGTCGCCGGCATGGGCGACCATCCCTGCGCCATGGCGTTCTATGGCGCCATCGTCACCGCGCTGTATCAGCGCGAGAAGACCGGCAAGGGCTCGCATGTCGCCTCCAATCTGATGGCGAACGGGGTGTGGGCCGCGGGCACGCTGGCGCAGGCAAAACTGTGCGGCTCCAAGTTCGCCGAGAGGCGGCCGCGCGAACGTGCGCTGAACGCCGTGGCCAACCACTACCAGTGCAAGGACGGCCGCTGGTTGATCCTGTCGCTGCTGAGCGAGGAGAAGCAGTTTCCGATACTGGCCAGATGCCTGGGACGCGAGGACCTGATTGACGATCCGCGTTTCGCCACCAAGGCCGACCGTCACGCCCGTTCGGTCGAACTGATCAAGATTTTTGACGAGACCTTCGCCACCAGGGATCTTGCCGAATGGCGCAAGATCCTCGACGGCAACGGCCTCGTGTTCGGCATCGTCGGCATTCTCGACGACATCCCCAACGACAAGCAGATGCTCGACAACGAGGTGCTGGTGCCGTTCGAGAACGACACCATGCTCACCATCTCCAGCCCGATCTGGATCGACGGCGCCAAGAAGGTCCAGCCGCGCAAGCCGCCCGCCGTCGGCGAGCACAGTGACGAGATTTTGCGCGGGGCGGGATACGACGAGAAGGCGATCAAGCAGCTGCGGGGTTCGGGGGCGGTCGGCTAGAAGCGTCGCTGGCGCAACCCCCGTGCATTGGGGGGCGCGGCCCCCCCCCCGGAAAAAACCAACCCGGGGGGTGGGGGGTTTGTTTGGGGGGGGGGGCGGG
>NZ_JBVVPO010000011.1:33584-128213 GCF_055811795.1 Bradyrhizobium sp. MI1.7 | reverse complement strand
CTCTCTCGCCCCCCCCCAAAAACAAAACCAAACCCCCTGGCCTTTTTTTTGGTTGGATTGCTTGGCTGCGCTCGCAATGACGGCGTGGAAGCATCCCGGTATAACGATCGGCAAAGCTCCCGCGCCGCGAGGTCCCATGCCCAGCTACCGCCTGCACTACTTCCCGGAATCCGGCAACAGCTACAAGCTGGCGTTGATGCTGACGCTTTGCGGCGAGACGTTCGAGCCGGTGTGGACCGATTTTGGCGGCGGCGTCACGCGCACGGCGGAATGGCGCAAGGCCGTGAACGCGATGGGCGAGATTCCCGTGCTCGAGGTCGACGGCGTGAAGATGACGCAGACCGCACCGCTCCTGCTCAAGCTTGCCGAGCAGTACGGCCGTTTCGGCGCGGAGACCGAGGAGGAAAAGTTCGAGCTGCTGCGCTGGCTGTTCTGGGACAACCACAAGCTCACCGGCTACATGGCGACCTATCGCTTCATGCGGGCGTTCACTGAGAAAAACGATCCGCAGGTGCTGAAGCATTTTCGCCGGCGGCTCGAGGACTTCCTCGGCATTCTCGACGGACATCTCCAGCATAATGCCTTTGCGATCGGGGCGAAGCCGACGATCGCCGATATCTCGATGATGGCCTACCTGCACTATCCGAGCGACGAGCACGGCTTTGATTTCGCGGCGAGCCACCCTGCCATTCACGCCTGGCTCGGCCGCATGGCCGCGCTGCCCGGCTGGAAGCCGGCCTATGAGCTATTGCCCGGCAAGCGGATGACGAATTACGCGAAGTGAGGGCGCTGGCACTAACCCCGCAGTGCCAGCCAGCCCAGCGTGAACAGAATCCCGCCGACGATGACGACCACCGCGACCGCCCAGGTGCTGACGCGGATGCTGCCGGTGACCTGCTTGGCTTCCTCATTGCGCGCGATCTCGCGATTGCGCTCCTTATCGGCGTCGCTGGTCTCAGTCATGGGTCATCCAAATCGGTTGCGGGCTTTATCTGGCGCGTGATCCTTTCGAAAAACCGCTACACGCTGTTTCGGATCACGCGCTAACGCGTCTTGATGAAGCACATGCCGATGCGGCTCGATGCCGCGGCAGCCTGACAGGTGAGACCTTTAGCACAGCTCCATGACGTAAAACTCTTATCCGACGCTCCCGATCCCGCATTTTGCAGGGAACAATGGGCACCCCAGCCATCCTGATATTCGGTGCCGGCCAGCTCGCCGCTGCCGCGGGTCTGCGGCCGGCTGGCAAATCCGCGTGAGAAATCAGGGCGTTTTCCCGCGGCGAATGCGGTGAGGATGTCGCGGCGGCGGACCTGGTCGCCGAAGAAGTGCGGCGAGGCCGGCACGATGGTGGAGTTCGACGGCTTGTCCGCCAGCCAGTCGACGCCGGGGAAATGGAAGCCGCCGATGCCGCGGGTCTGGTGGCAGCCGCCGCAGGTGACGTCGTTGAGGCGGCGCTGGAAGCCCGCGACCGAGCGGATGTTCTGCATGTCGATGCCACGCGCCGCCGCCTGCTTCAGCGCGCCGACCACGTCGTTGTCGTTGAAGACGGGCTCGCCCTTGTTGCTGTCCCTGTCCTCCCCTTGCACCATGCCGAACTCCGGCTGCAACGGCGAAGCATCGAGGCCCGCCGGCGTCGGCACCACCGCGGCCTTGGCCAGGAATTTCTCGGGGATCAGCACCGTGCCGCGATCGAACTCGCGGAGATTTTCCGGCGCAAGCAGCCAGGCCTTGAAGTCACGTCGAAGATCGTCGTCGGCGAGGATGCGGTCGCGATCGATCTGGTTCTCCAGCGTCGATTCCTCGAACGTCTTCGTCGCGGCGTTATACTTGAACACCTTGAGCAGATAGTCGGAGCGGAAATCGTGCAGTGCCGATTTCGGCGCGATGGAGATCTGGATATTGGTCTCGATGCGGTCGAGCATGGCGTCGGAAGGGGAGATGCCGCTGCCGATCAGCCCCTGCCAGTCGCCATTGTCGAGCCAGCGCCGCGCGACCTCGGCGCAGGTAACAGGCTTGCCGCTCGCATCGGTCTGGCGCGCATCGCGTGCCTTCATCACCAGATTGAACGTCATCGGCAGACGCGTTGCGGTCTTGCCACCTTCCGGCTTACTCTCGAAACGCACCAGCCGATAGATCAGCCTGATCTCGCCGCACGCCTCCTCCGAGACATAGGCGCGGTCCATGCGATTGACGATGCCGGCCAGCACGAAGCGGGTGTCGCGCGATTTGAGATTGGCCCGATCGAACAGCTGCACGTCAAAGCCTTCACCGACGCCGATGGTCTCGGTCGGGTACGCCGCCTTCTGCCTGATGATGTAGCGGTCGAACTCCGCGTCGATCGCGGGTGGAATTCCCTTGAGCTGCGACAGCGACGAGAACAGCAAATCGGTCGTCAGCGGAACGTTTGCGTTCCGCTCCGGCCATAGCAGGCGCGAGATCGTGAGCGAATCGTTCTGGTCGAGCTTGCGGAGCAGATCGGGATCGATGATCGCCGTGCCGCGCGTCAACGGCGCGTTCTCCGCTGCGAAAAGCGAAGCAGTCCCGCCAAGCAAGACGGCGGCAGCAACGAGAATTCGCAACGCGCGGCTCATGCCTTCAGTAACACCGCGTAAGCCGGCCTATTCAAGTCAAAAGGCGCCTCACATGGTGGTGAAGCGCCTCTTTGAAGAGCGGAGATCGAACGCTCAGCGTGCGACGATCAGGCCCTTGCTGGTGACGACGACCCAGCGGCCGTCCTGACGGCGGATCGCATCGACGCGGCCAATTCCGGGGATGGGGTCACCGGCATAGACCTCGTAGAGGCCGCCGCGGCCCTCGATCAGCGCGCCGCCATTGGCAACGTCCCGCAGAACCCAGCCGTCGATCGTCGGCAACCGGCCGACCTCGGTCTTGGGCGCGGCAGGGGCCGGAACCGGTGCAGCGGCTGCGGTCGCAACCTGGGTCGGCGCGATCGAGCCGGTGGTCTCCTTCGCGGCGGCAGCCGCGGCCTGCGCGGGGGCCGCGGGCGGCGTGGCGCGGAGCTTGTCGACGGTCTCGGACAGCTTTGCGATTTTGGCCATCGGCTCGGCCTGGGCCTTCTCGAGCTTGTCGAGGCGGTCATTGGACCGGTTGAACTGGCTGAGGCCAGTCTTGGAGGTGTGCTCGACATTCGCCTTCAGTGCGACGACATCGGCATCGATCCGGGCAACCGAGGATTCCAGCGCGCTGGTGTCGGCGACCTGCACCGGCGCGGGGGCCGGGGCCGCGAAGTGCATCATGCCCGCAGTCGCGAGCGCGCCGCTGATGGCGCCGACGCTGGCCGCAATCGCCACCACCGCGGCCATCGCCGACAGGCGGCGCTTGCCGCCGGTCTCGCGCGGCTCGTCCGCCTTCACATGCGGGGCAAACTCTTCGCGCTCCCAGGAGCGCTCCGACGGTGCCATGACGATGAGCTTGCCGGGCTTTGGCTCGGGCTTGGTCTCGGCCCTGGTTTCGAACTTCGGCACCTCGACCTTGGGCGGCTCGACCTTGGGGGCTTCAGCCTTCACCGGATCAGCTTTGGGCGGCGCTTCATGGTCGGGCGCAATCGAGGGAGCCTCGATGCCGGCAGCCTCGACGGCCTGCGGCGCGGTCACCGCGGCTTCGACGCTCGTATCCTGGGCAGCCTGCTCAGCCATTGGTTCGCTCACAGTTCGAATACTCCACTCTGGATTGACCTTTTGGTAACTTTCATTGCTTGCGAAATCCTTACTTCGGGACCCGCTTACCGAAATTTTAGGAAGTCATCCGGGGCCGAATTGGGCCGGGAACGTGGAACCGGTGTGGCGGGCGTGAAACAAATTGTAAGCCGGGGAAGATGAACGGCCGCGGAATGGGTGCCTCCACACCGTCATTGCGAGCACAGCGAAGCAATCCAGAATCTTTCCAAAGCCGCCGTCTGGATTGCTTCGTCGCGAGAGCTCCTCGCAATGACGGAGCGCGCCGCACCCGCCGGCTCCCAATCACTATCCGTCACATCACGACCGGCGCATCCGGCAGCTCGTTCGCATGCGGGCCCTGCGGCGGGAAATGTCGCGACAGCTCGCGCGACACCGCCGCGATGCCGCCGATCACGCCGCGCTCGAACTGGCCGGAGGCGAACTCGGCCTCCATCGCGCGGCAGATGTTCTCCCAGCCCTCGGCACCGACCTTCGCGTGAATGCCGCGGTCGGCAACGATCTCGACGTCGCGATCGGCGAGCAGGAGATAGATCAGGACGCCGTTGTTGTGCGCGGTATCCCAGATGCGCAAGTGAGAGAACACGTCGAGCGCACGCTCACGGGCCGGCTGGTTGCGGAACAGCGGTCGCCCGTCGAGCGCGCCTTCGACGACGAAGCGGACCTGGCCGGAATGTGTGCTCTCACCCTGCTTGATCGCCTGCTCGATGCGGGCGAGCACCTTTGGCGGGAAGATTTGCTTCGCCCGCCAATGATGCTGCACGAGATGTCTGGCAATGCGCTTCATGCTCATGACCGCTACCAGCTCCCCGAGGCGCCGCCGCCGCCAAAACTGCCGCCACCGCCGCTGAAGCTGCCGCCGTCGCTGGACGACGATCCGCTGCTCCAGCCGCCTCCCGAAGAGCCGCTCGACCACGAGCCGCCGCGCGACGATCTCGTGGCTGGCGCCATCGCCGCAAACAGATCGGCGATGAAGCCGATGACGAAGCCCAGCGCTCCGAGCGCGAGCGCGATTGCAAAGGACCCGAGAATGAGCCAGGTCAGCGCCGCGATGATGCCGCCGGTCGCCAAGGAGCCAAGCAGCCGCCCCAGCATGGCCCGGAAGAAGCCGCCGACCCCGATCGAGGCGAACAGCGTCACGATGAACAGCGGCGCGATATCATCCAGATTACCGAAATTCACAGTCGGCGAAGGTACTGGCAGCGGCTCCCCGTCGATCACGCGGATCATGCGATCGACACCATCCGAGATGCCGCCGCCGAAATCGCCCGTCCTGAATTTCGGCGTGATGATCTCGTCGATGATCCGCCGCGAGGTGACGTCGGTGAGCGCGCCCTCGAGGCCGTAGCCGACCTCGATGCGCAAATGCCGGTCGTTCTTGGCGACGACGAGGATCGCGCCGTCGTCCACCTTCTTGCGGCCGACCTTCCAGGCGTCGGCAACGCGGATGGAAAACTGCTCGATCGTCTCCGGCTGCGTGGTCGGCACGATCAGGACGGCGACCTGGCTGCCTTTTCGAGTCTCGAAGTCTCGCAGCTTTTGCGACAGCGCGGCGACGTCGGCGCTGGAGAGCGTGCCGGTCTGGTCGACCACGCGACCTGTGAGTTGCGGCACGGCGACATCGGCCAAGGCGGGGAAATTGAAGGCGAGGAGGAGTACGAATACGGCTATCGCTTGCCACAACCTCGCTGTCATCGCCCGGCTTGACCGGGCGATCCAGTATTCCAGAGACGCCGGCGGATTACGGAGAAGCTGCGGCGTACTGGATTCCCCGCCTTCGCGGGGAATGACGGCGGTGGGTGGGGCTGGGCGCATTCGCAAAACGGCGCGCAGCTACTTCGACGGCGCGGGCGCCGGGTTGAAATCGACCTTCGGCGCGGTCGAGATCTCCTTTTCGTTCTCGACCGCGAAATTCGGCTTCTCCTTGTAGCCGAACATCATCGCGGTGAGGTTGCTCGGGAAGGAGCGAATGGTGACGTTATAGTCCTGCACCGCCTTGATGTAGCGGTTGCGCGCGACCGTGATGCGGTTCTCGGTGCCTTCGAGCTGCGACATCAAATCCTTGAACAGCGCATCGGACTTGAGCTGCGGATAGTTCTCGGTGACGACCAAGAGACGTGACAGCGCGCTGGAGAGCTCGCCCTGGGCGGCCTGGAACTTCTGGAAGGCGGCGGGGTCGTTCAGCACCTCAGGCGTCGCCTGGATGCTGCCGACCTTGGCGCGCGCATTGGTGACGCCGAGCAGCACGTCCTTCTCCTGCTGCGCAAAACCCTTCACCGAGTTGACGAGATTGGGCACGAGATCGGCTCGGCGCTGATACTGGTTCACGACCTCGGACCAGTTGCCCTTGATCTGCTCGTCCTCGCTCTGGATGGCGTTGTAGCCGCAGTTGGTCAGGCTCAGCGAGGCCAGAGCCGCCAGCACGGTCAGGATCTTGCGCATCAAATTCCTCCCGGTGAAATCTGGCGTAAACTATCAGATTGAACGCGCGGGGTGCCAGACATCTTGTGCCGGCGGCGCGAAAAGCAACCGACTGACGCAAGCCCCTTGCCTATCCCTGGCCGACATAGTCAACTTGAGCAAAACAAGAACGGAAACGCCAAGGGGAACGCGATGAGCTCGTTCGAGACCATCCTCGTGGAGAGGCCCGAGCCGGCGATTGCCCGGATCGTGATGAACCGGCCCGAGGCGCGCAACGCGCAGAACCTGCAGATGACCTACGACCTCAACGCCGCCTTCGACGAGGCGGTGCAGGACGACGCGGTCAAGGTGATCATCCTCGCCGGCAACGGGCCGCATTTCTCATCGGGCCACGATCTGCGCCCCGGCGGCAAGAACGCCGCAGGTGTCGATTTTCCGCCGATCGGAAATTGGGGCGGCTTCGCGGAGGCGAACGCGCATGGCCGCTTCGCGCGCGAACAGGAAATCTATCTCCAGATCACGCGGCGTTGGCGCAACCTCGCCAAGCCGACCATTGCCGAGGTGCACGGCAAGTGCATTGCCGGCGGGCTGATGCTGGCCTGGGCCTGTGACCTCATCGTCGCCAGCGACGATGCGCAGTTCTGCGATCCCGTGGTGACCATGGGCGTCTGTGGGGTCGAATGGTTCGTGCATCCCTGGGAGCTCGGACCGCGCAAGGCCAAGGAGTTTTTGTTCACGGCCGACGCATGGAGTGCGCAGGAGGCGCATCAGCTCGGCATGGTCAACCGGGTCGTGCCGCGCGCGGAGCTTTCAGCGTCGGTGCTGGAGCTGGCGCGCCGGATCGCATCAAAGCCGTCCTTCGCGCTGAAGCTGACCAAGGAAGCCGTGAACCGCTCGGTCGATGTGATGGGCCAGCCCGCCGCGATCGACCAGGCCTTTGCGCTGCATCAGCTCTGTCACGCCCATAACCTTCAGGAGTTCGGCATGGTGGTCGATCCATCCGGACTGCATCCCTCCGTGCGCAAGCCGCCGGCGGCCGCGGAGTAACGACATGGACCTCAATCTGAGTGACGAGCAACGGCTGCTGCGCGAAAGCGCGGAACGCTTCGTGGCCGAGAGCTACGACGCCGATCATCGCCGCAAAATGGCGAACGATCCGTCCGGCTTCAGCCCTGCGGTGTGGAAGCAGTTCGCCGAGCTTGGTTGGCTGGCACTGCCGATCGCGGAAGAGTTTGACGGGCTCGGTGGCGGCGCGGTCGAGATCGGCATTCTGATGGAAGCCTTCGGCCGCGGGTTGGTGTCGGAACCGTATGTTGCAACGGTGGTGCTTGGAGCCTCGCTCATCGACAAATGCGGCAGCACCGCGCAGAAGCAGGCGAGGCTGCCGAAGGTCGCGGATGGATCGCTGAAGCTCGCCTTTGCCCATTCCGAGCGCACGGCGCGGTTCGATCTCGCAAAAGTCGCGACCGTCGCCCACAAGACGGCGCAAGGCTGGCGTCTTGCCGGCAGCAAGATCGCGGTGCTCGAGGGCCACGCCGCCGACGAGATCATCGTATCCGCGCATGTCCACGACCATCAGGGACCGTCGGGGCGGATCGGCCTGTTCCTGGTGCCGGCAAAGACACCGAGCCTCGCCATCAGCGACTACGAGCGTCTCGGCGGCGGACGGGCCTGCAATATCGAGCTGTCCGGCGTCGAGCTGCCGGAGGATGCCCTGCTCGGCGACGGACATGACGCCCTGCCCGCGATCGAATGGGCCATCGATCGCGCCATGGCTGCGTTAGGTGCCGAAGCCGTCGGCCTCATGCAGACGCTGCTCGACACCACGCTGGAATACACCAAGATCCGAAAGCAGTTCGGCCGGCCGCTCTCAGCCAACCAGGTGATCCGCCACCGCCTCGCCGACATGGCAATGCAGGTCGACGAGGCGCGCTCGATGGCGCTGCGCGCCGCGCTGAAGGTGGACAGCCCGCCGATCGAGCGCGCGCGGGCCGCCTCCGGTGCGAAAGCGAAGATCGGCAAATGCGCGCGCTTCGTCGGCGAGCAGTCGATCCAGCTTCATGGCGGCATGGGCGTCACCGAGGAGCTCGAGGTCGGCGCCTATTTCAAGCGGCTGGTCGCCTTCGACACGCTGTTCGGCGGCAGCGCGCACCATTACAGCCGCCACGCCCAGCTTGGCCGCACGGCCTGACACAAGGAGCGCATCATGGACCTCTCGTTCAACACCGAGGAGCGCGCTTTCCAGGACGAGGTGCGCGGCTTCATCGCCAAGAATCTCACCGAGGAGATGAAGCGCGCAACCGCGCTGACGCCGTCGGTGTTCTCCGATCCTGATATCGGCATGGCCTGGCAGCGCGCGCTGCACCGGCAGGGCTGGGGCGCACCGGGCTGGCCGGTCGAATATGGCGGTCCGGACTGGACGCCGGCGCAGCGCTGGATTTTCGAGACCGAAAGCGCTCGGGCCGGCGTGCCCAATGTCAACGTGATGGGCGTGAAGATGGTCGGGCCTGTTATCATCGGCTTCGGTTCGCCCGAGCAGAAGAACTTTTATCTACCGCGCATTCTCTCCGGCGAGGATTATTGGTGCCAGGGCTATTCCGAGCCGGGCTCCGGCTCCGATCTCTCGTCGCTGAAGACGCGCGCGGTGCGCGACGGCGACGACTACATCATCAACGGCACGAAAATCTGGACCACGCATGCCCACCACGCCAACCGCATGTTCGCGCTGGTGCGCACCAGCGACGGACCGCGGCAGCAGGACGGCATCAGTTTTATTCTCATCGACATGACAACGCCGGGCATCACCACGCGCCCGATCCTGACCATCGGCGGCGACCACGAGGTCAACCAGGTGTTCTTCGACGACGTGCGTGTGCCCGTGGCCAATCGCGTCGGCGAGGAAGGCAAGGGCTGGACCTACGGCAAGTATCTGCTCGAGTTCGAGCGGGGCTCCGGCATTGCGTCAGCGAAGCTGCGCGAGGGACTGAAGGCGATCGCGGAGCTGGCCGAGTCGGACCTGACCGGCCGCGCGATCGACAGCCCGGATATCGCCGTGCGCATCTCCGAGGTCGAAATCGACATCGACGCGCTGGAGATGACCGAGCTGCGCGTGCTCTCCGCACTTCAGACCGGGCAAAATCCCGGCGCGGTGTCGTCGATCCTGAAGCTGCGCAACAGCGAGATCCGGCAGGCCGTGACGCGGCTGGGGGCCGACGTGATCGGCCACGACGCCCTCGCGGTCGAGCCGATGCGCCCGCTCTACAAGCTCAACCACGCGCCGGCGACGCCTGAGGAGATGCTGACGGTGGTGCCGGAATATCTCAACGGCCGCGCCTACACGATCTTCGGCGGCACCTCGGAGATCCAGCGCGACATCATCGCGAAGATGATGCTGGGGATTTGAGGGCGTGGGGATTTAGCCAGAGCTGGCGCGGCATTCTCCGCTGTCGTCCCGGACAAGCGCAGCGAAGCGAAGCGCAGATCCGGGACCCATAACCACGGGGTGAGGTTATGGCGCGAGCTGGTCACCACGAGTCTTCGTCAAACAACGTCCTGTGGTTATGGGTCCCGGGTTCGCGCGTTGCGCGCCCCGGGACGACAGTTGGGTATGAGGCGGCAGCTAGCGCAACAACGCCTTCCGCTAACCCGCCACCTTCGCGTCCCGGATCGCCTTCCAGATCTTCTGCGGCGTCAGCGGCGTGTTGAGCTGGGTGATGCCGAGCTCGGCGAGTGCGTCCATCACGCCGTTGGTGACGCAGGGCGGGCCGCCGATGGCGCCGGATTCGCCGCAGCCCTTGGCGCCGAGCGGATTGGTGCGGCAGGGCGCGGAGTCGTCGAGCGTGACCTCGATCGGCGGAACGTCGTCAGCACGGGGGATGCAATAGTCCTGGTAGCTCGCGGTGAGGAGCTGGCCGTCCTCATCGTAGGACACGCCCTCGTACAGCGCTTGTCCAATGCCCTGCGCGACGCCGCCATGGATCTGGCCGGTGACCAGCATCGGGTTCACGGCGACACCGACGTCGTCGACGGTGGTGTAGCGCACGACCTTGGACACGCCGGTCTCCGGGTCGATCTCGACCTCGCAGATATGCGTGCCGTTCGGCCAGCTTGGGCCATCGACCTCACCTTCGGAATCGACGCTGAGCTTGGCGCCGCCCTCCTTCTCGGCGAGATCGAACAGGCTGATGCGGCGGTCGGTGCCGACCACGGTGAGCATGCCGCCCTGATATTCGATATCCTCGACCGAGGTCTCGAGCACGTTGGCCGCCTTCTCGCGCGCCTTCTGAATCAGGTCGTTGGAGGAAACTGCCACGGCCGTGCCGCCGACGAACAGCGAGCGCGAGCCGACGCTGCCGAAGCCCATCGCAAGATCAGTGTCACCCTGGACGACGTCGATCTTGTCCATGGCAATGCCGAGCGTGTCGGAGATCATCTGGGTATAGGTGGTCTGCAGCCCCTGCCCCATCGCCATGGTGCCGGAATGCAGCACGACGCGGCCCTGCGACGTCGCATGCAGGCTGACCTTCTCGGTGTGGGCGCGGCCGCCGGTCCATTCGATGTAGGACGTGAGCCCGCGGCCGTAGAGCAGGCCCTTCTTCTTCGCCGCCTTCTTGCGCGCGGCAAAGCCGTCCCAATCCGCAAGCTTCACGGCGCGATCGAGCATGTGCGCGAAGGCGCCGGAATCGTAAACCTGGCCCGCAGCGTTGGTGTAGGGCAGCTGCGTCGGCTTGATGTAGTTCGCCTTACGGATCGCACGCGGATCCATGCCGATCTTTCGCGCGGCGGCGTCGAACAGACGCTCGACGATGAACACCGCTTCAGGCCGGCCCGCGCCGCGATAGGCGCCGACCGGCGCGGTGTGGGTCATCACCGACTGCACCTCGAAATGCACCAGCGGCAAATCGTAGACGCCGGTCTGCACGAACGGCCCGAGCACCAGAGGGATGATGTTCGCCGCGCCCGAGGAGTACGCGCCGGTGCAGCCGATCGACTTGACGCGATAGGCCAGCACCTTGCCCTTCTCGTCGAGCGCGAAGGAGGCCGTCGAGGTGAGATCGCGGCCATGGGTGCCGCCGACGAATTCGTCGGTGCGGTCGCCGCGCCAGCGGATCTTCCTGTTCAGCTTGGTTGCGGCATAGGCGACGATGCCATCCTCGGGATAGAGGTTGGTCTTCTGGCCAAAGCCGCCGCCGATGTCGCCGACCAGCACGCGGACGCTGTCCTTGGGGCGCTTGAGCACGGCTTCCGCCAGCACGTCGCGGGTCGAGGCCGGCGTCTGCGACTGCACATGCAGGAGGAGGCGGCCGGTCTTCTTGTCAATCTCGGCAATGGTCGAGCGCGGCTCCATCGCGGAGGGCACCAGACGCTGGCTGACGATGTCGAGCTCGACCGTATGCGCAGCCTTGGCAAACGCTTCGTCCGCCTTGGCGGCATCGCCATAGCTCATCGCGCCGACGATGTTGTCGGGCGCCTCGGGCCATACCACGGGCGCGCCGGGCTTGACCGCCTCGACAGGATCGACCACCGCGGGCTGCACGTCGTATTCGATCACGATCGCTTCGGCCGCGCTTTGCGCTTCCGCACGAGAGGCGGCCACCACCGCCGCAATCGCTTCGCCGGCGTAGCGGACGATCTCATGGGCGAGCAGGCGGCGCGGCGGCACCGTCATCGGCTTGCCGTCGGGGCGCTTGAAGATGCTCAGGGTCGGAATGGTGCCGATATCGTCCTTGACGAGGTCAGCGCCGGTGTAGATCGCGGTGACGCCCGGCATCGATGCCGCAGCGCCGGTGTCGATCGAGACGATCTTCGCGTGGGCATGCGGCGAGCGCAGCACATGCAACCACAGCGCGCCTTCCTCCGGCTTGTCGTCGATGAACTGCCCCTTCCCGGTGAGCAGCCGCTGGTCTTCCAAACGCTTGACGGGCTGGCCCGCTCCGAAACGCAAATTGCCGGGAAGAATGTTCATTCCGTGGGGTCCTCAGGGTCTTTTCGAAACTGCGGGCAGCCTTTTAGCGGATCGATCGGAGGCATACCAGCCGCGGTTTTGGGCGGGATATCCACGATTTCGGCATGCCGTCTCGCAAATCCGCGATTCCGTAGGGTGGGCAAAGGCGCGCTTGCGCCGTGCCCACCATCTCTCAACGGATGATCGGGATGGTGGGCACGCTACGCTTTGCCCACCCAAAGGCACTGCTACGGAGAAAGCTCCCTCAACGCCGCTTCCACGACCTTGCGCGCCTCCACGGTCAGCGCGGCCTGCGGCGGGACGGGATCGCCGACGTCGTAGCCCTGGATCGCCAAGCCCGCCTTGATGCAGGCGGCGAGGTTGAAGCGGGCGAAAGCCTCGTTGATCCGCCACAGTCTGCGCTGGAGCGCCATGGCCTCGTCCCAGCGGCCGGCCTTGCAGAGGTCGTAGAGCGCGACGCTCTGGCGCGGGATGATGCAGGCCGGTCCCGCCATCCAGCCGAGCCCGCCGATCAGCATCACCGCCGCCGGGATATGGGCGGAAGCCGAGAACACGCGCAAGGCATCGCCGCAGCGGTTCATGATCGAGAGCAGCCGGCCGGTATTGGTCGAGGCGTCCTTGATGTAGCCGATGCGCGGATGTTCAGCGAGGCGCGCGATGATGTCGAGGGTGAGGTCGGAGCGCTGGAATTGCGGATTGGTGTAGATGACGACGGGGATGTCGACGGCATCCGCGATGCTGCGGAAGTAGGATTCGACCTGGGCGTCGGCGAGCGGAAAGTACGCTTCCAGGATCGCCAGGATGCCGTTGGCGCCGAGCCTCTGATAGGCCCTCGCCTGCGCCACTGCGTCCGCCGTCGCGGTGGAGGCGACGCCGGCCACAACCGGCACGCGGCCCTTCGCGGCCTCGATGGTGGTCTGCACGATCGCGGTGCGTTGCGCGGCATTGAGATAGGCGAACTCGCCAGTCGAACCCAGCGGCGTCAGCCCGTGCACGCCTGCGCCGATCAAATCGTCGCAGAGCTTGCCGAGGACTTCGGTGCGCACCGTGCCATCGGCATCGACGGGCGAAACGAGATAGGGAAAGACGCCGTGAAAATCGGGCATGTCAGGCTGAACCCCGGAAAATTGGCTAGCGCCTGACCGGTCATAGCAATGCCCGCGCTAGCGATCAAACCCTGATCAGGCGCACCCGCGTGCCCCAGGGATCGACGGCCTCCAGACCGTTGGCGAGCGCTGTGACCTGCGCACCGCCTTTGCGCAGGCGTTCCTCCTGCGCGGCGAGAATGTCCTGCTTCGCCATCACCAGCGAGAACCAGGCAAGCCCCGTCGTCTGATCGTCACGTTGGCCGGCCCCCTGGCTCTGCCAGACGTTCATGCCGAGGTGATGGTGATAGCGGCCCGACGACAGGAACGCGGCGCCGCCACGGCGGCGGGTCGGATCGAGGCCGACCGTGCCGTGATAGAACCGTTCGGCCTCGGCGAGATCGCCGACACGCAGATGCATGTGGCCGACGCGCAGACCGTCCGGCGCCTTGGCGTAGTCTGCCACGCGCGTGTTGGTCAGCGACAAGAGGTCAGGGATGTTGAGCTCGTCGCTCGCCATCTTCACGCTGCCCTCGCTCCACTGCCATTGCGAGGGATCGCGGTCGGCATAGACCTCGATGCCGTTGCCTTCGGGGTCGTCGAGATAGACGGATTCACTGACGAGATGATCGGCAAAGCCCGACAGCTTCACGCGATGCGAGGCGGCGTGCACCAGCCAGCGCGCGAGATCTTTGCGCGACGGCATCAGGAAGGCGGTGTGGTAGAGGCCCGCGGCGTTGCGCGGCTCGATCGCGGCCTCGGGACGGGCTTCCAGCACGAGCAGCGTGATGCCGGCCGTGCCGAGCGTCGCGGCGGTCGCGGAGCGCTCCATCACGGTGAGCCCGATCACGTCGCGATAGTAGTCCGCGACCTTGTCGAGGTTCTTGACCCGGAGCGTCACCATGCCCACCCGCATCGGCGTGCGGCTGGCATAGGTCGGCCCGCCGCCTTGCGGCATGCCCTCGGCCCGAGCGGCGGCGGCGGCCGCCATCGCGAGCGAGGTCGCACCGGCGAGTTGAAGCAGGGTGCGGCGGGTGAGGTCGACGGTCATCGGTCGGGGCTCGCTGGAAACGCTGGAGGTCGTACAGTGCAATTCCTGGATTGCTACACGTTCCCGTGAAGGCGTCCCAATCACATGTTCGTCGGCCGCGGCCCTGCGGAGGCCGGTCCGCCCCGTCTGTCCTGGCCACCCGGCCAGTTTCGCAATCGCCCGCGACATCCCAGATTGAGGATAATCTACAGGAGCCTTCCATGACCGACCCCACTCCTCTGTCGTCCCTTTCGTCCGCGCTCGCGGATGTCGTGGCGCGCACCGCGCCGTCCGTCGTCGCCGTGCATTCGCATCGCTCCCGCGCCACCGGCTTCGTCTGGAAACCCGGCTTGATCGTCACTGCCGACGAAGCGCTGGCCGACGAGGGCGATATCCAGATCAGCCTCCCCGACGGCAGCAATGCTGCCGCCACAATCGTCGGCCGCGACCATACGACCGACATCGCGCTGTTGCGCACCGATGCCAGTCTTGCGCCGGTCAAGCTGGCCGCGACCGTTCCGCCCCTCGGCACGCTGTCGGTCGTCGTCGCCACCGATCGCGATGCGCCGAGCGCGGCGCTCGGCATGGTATCACTGTCCGGCAAGAGCTGGCGCTCCTTGCGCGGCGGCGACATCGATGCGCGTATCGAGCTCGACGTGCGCCTGCGCTTCGCGCAGCAAGGCGGGCTCGCACTCGACGCAACAGGCGACGCCTTCGGCATGGCCGTGCTCGGGCCGCGGCGGGTCCTGGTGATCCCGACGGCGACAATCGAGCGGGTCGCGGCACAGCTCGAGGCGCGCGGTCGCATCGCCCGCGGATATCTCGGCCTCGGGCTCCAGCCGGTGCGGCTCGACGATGGCATCGGTGCGATGGTGATGAATGTCGACAAGGCCGGTCCTTCGGCTGCGGCCGGCATCCGCCAGGGCGACGTCATCGTGGCGGTCAACGGCCAGAAGCTCTCCGGCGTGCGTGCGCTGTCGCGGACGCTGGGACCTGCGAGCGTCGGCACGGTGGTCGATGTCGCGGTGCGCCGCGGCGGCGAGCCAGTCAGCTTCAAGGTCACGATCGGCGAGAGGCCGGAGGCGTGAGCGAGGACAACGCGCCCGAGATCGTGCTCGCCCTGGAGATCGACGATCCCGCCCTCGCCGATCGCCTGGCGGTCTTGCTCGGCAACATCGCCGGGCTTCGGCTCGCCGCGCCCGGCGAGGCCGCCACGGCGACGGTCATGGCCCGCGATCCGCGCAGCATGCCGGACGACATCGCGCTGACGCAGCGCGAGCTCGATGTCCTGGCGCTGATGGCGGAAGGCGCGTCCAACAAGCTGATCGCGCGCCAGCTCGGCATTTCCGTGCACACGGTCAAATTCCACGTCGGTTCGCTGCTCGATAAGCTGGATGCCACCGGCCGCACCGACGCGGTCGCGCATGCGGCACGCCGCGGCGTGATCGAGCTATGACGCCGTCAGCTCCTATCGCGCTGGTGTCGCCGGGAAGCTGAGCCGGACCGTGAGGCCCGGCGCATTGTCGTGCAGTGCAATCTCGGCGCCATGGAGACCGGCAACGGCCGCGACCAGGCTCAAGCCCAGACCGTTGCCCGGCGTGTAACGACTCTGTTCGAGCCGGTAGAAGCGCTTGAACACGTGATCGCGCTCTTCGGTGGGAATGCCCGGACCATCGTCGGCGATCGCGATCACCGCTCCGCCGCCGGCACTGCGACAGGTCACGGTGACCTGCCCGCCCGCGCGGCCGTGCTTGATCGCGTTGTCGACGAGATTGGCGATGGCGTCGAACAGCAGGTCGCGGTCCCCCGTAATCGCAACCTCGCGGTCGCCGTCAAGGCTGAGGCGGGTCGCGACCTGCTCGGCCGCGGCGTCGTAGAGCTCGACGACCTCGCCGGCAATCTCGGTGAGGCTCAGCGTGCGAAACGCGCTCCGGCGGGCGCGGGTCTCGATCTCCGAGATCCGGGTGATGGAAGCGAACATGCCGAGCACGGCGTCGAGATCGGCGATGGTATCGCCAATCAGCGTCGCATCGGCCTCGCCATTGCGCGGGGTGTGATAGGCCTTTTCCAGCCGGCCGCGCATGCGTGTCAGCGGCGTGCGCAGATCGTGGGCGACGTTGTCGCTGACCTGCTTGACCTCGCCCATCAGCGTCTCGATGCGGTCGAGCATCTGGTTGAGATTTTCGGCGACGCGGTCCCACTCGTCGTGACTGCCGCGCAAGGGAATGCGCCGGTCGAGCCCCGACAGCATGATGGCGCGACTGGTCGCATTGATCTCCTCGATCCGTCCGACCGTGCGCCGCGTCACCAGCACGGCCGCGACCCCGGCCAGCACGGCCAGCAGCACGGCGACGGCGACCATCGCGAGCTCGATCATCGCGGTGAAGCCGCTGTGATCGCCGGCGTCGCCGACCCGGCCCTGCACATAGGCGATCGTGCCGAAATAGACATAGGCCATGATCGCCGCGACGATCAGGCCGAACGCCGCGATCGCGATCAGTGCCAGACGGAAGGTGGAGGAGCGGAGCGTCTTAGCCAGGAGCACGGATGCAATATCCGATGCCGCGGATCGTATGGATCAGCGGATAGGCCTGGGCATCGTCGACCTTGCGGCGGACCCGCCCGACATAGACGTCGATGATGTTGGTGGAGGGATCGAAGTGCAGATCCCAGACATGCTGGAGCAGCATCGCCCGGGAGACGACGCGGCCTTCGTTGCGGACGAGATATTCGAGCAGCTGGAACTCGCGCGGCAGCAGCGGAATTTTCCGGCCGCGCCGGCTGGCGTTGCGCGCGATCAGGTCGATGGCGAGATCGCCGACCCGCAGGATGGTTTCCTTGGCGACGGTCTCGCTGCGGCGGCCGAGCGCCTCGAGGCGCGCCAGCAGCTCGACGAAGGAGAACGGCTTGACGAGATAGTCATCGCCGCCGGCGCGCAAACCGCGCACGCGGTCGTCGACCTCGCCGAGCGCGGAGATGATCAGGAAGGGTGCGGCGATGCCGTCGTCGCGCAACTGGCGCATCACGGCGATGCCATCGATGTCGGGCAGCATGCGGTCGATGGTGATCACGGCATAGTCGCGGGCGACGCCGTGGCTCAGGGCTTCACGACCCGTCGCGGCAAGATCGACGTCGTAGCCCGAGGTGGTGAGCTCCTCGACGAGCTGGCCTGCGGTTTCCGGATCGTCCTCGACGACCAGAATGCGGCGGTGACCTCCGGTCATGCAAAACTCCGCGCGACGATCGCCACCAGACTATCCCGTTCCGGGGCTGAGCGGAACCGCCCGGTGGCGATCGCGACAATGGTGCGGTACCGCGATGCGACTACCAATAGTCTCCGCACACATTGACCCATTGCCATCCATAGGGCGTCAAGCTCCTGCGCCAGCAACCATCGTCGTAATAGTTGGCATAGTTGGCATAGAAGAACGGCGCGCCGACGAAAGCGAACCGGTTGAAGCGGTGACGGTGGAAGAAGGCATGGCGGCCAATGAACGGCCTGCCGTGCCAGCCCGGGCCAGCAAACCGCGGGCCGAAAGCGGCGCGGGTCGCTAATGGTGCACCGGCAAAGCGCGGCCCGATGGCGGCGCGGGCATTCATTGGCGAGCCGACGAAGCGGGCGCCACCGAAACGAGCACCGCCGATGCCGCCAAATCGCATGCCGCCGCCACCCATACCGCCGACGTGCATACCGCCGCCGAAGCCACCCGCATGCATTCCGCCGCCACCGAAGTGTCCACCACCGCCAAAGCCGCCATGTCCGCCACCGCCGAAGCCGCCACCGCCGTGGCCTCCGCCACCGCCACCGCCGCCGCCGCCACGGGCAAGCACAGGTGAAGCGAGCGCCATCATTGCGGCGAGCGTCACCGCAGTGACGCCTTTGAGAAGCCTGTTGTCCATCGAAGCATCCTCCGTGCTGCGCGGCGATCTTTCTGCCGCGCGAGGAGGATCAGATGAGAGGAAGGGACAGGCACCTTCAACTTACAAACGCGCCAGATTCTGACGCAGGTGTTAGGGACGAACGCTCTTTCGCTCCCTCACCCCGTTCTGACGGGGAGAGGGTGGGGTGAGAGGCTGCGTCCCGCCGAGGCGATCTAAAAAGTGATCGCAACGCTTGTCCCGTGCACCGTCAAGTTACGAGCCGGAGAGACCTTTGATCTGGTCAGCCGCATGCCTTGCCTCACCCGGATCGCTAGCGCGATCCGACCTCTCCCCGCAAGAGCGGGGAGAGGTTAAAGTATCACGCCCGCTTGCCGCCGTTCTTCTCGGCCGCCCGGCGCATGGCCTCCGCGAGGGCACCGCCGCCGGAGGATTCCTGGTTGCGCGGGGCCGACGACGTCATGCGCGCGGGGTTTCGCGAGCTGTTGTCCCGCTGCATGCCGGGCGCATCCTTCTTGGCGCCGACCTCGTCGTCGAGGCGCAATGTCAGCGAGATGCGCTTGCGGGCGACTTCGAAGTCCAGCACTTTCACCTTGACGATGTCGCCGGGCTTCACCACCTCGCGCGGATCCTTGATGTAGTTCCTGGACATCGCCGAGATGTGAACCAGGCCGTCCTGATGCACGCCGATATCGACGAAGGCGCCGAAGGCGGCAACGTTGGTCACGGTCCCCTCGAGGATCATGCCTTTCTGGAGATGCTTGATCTCCTCGACGCCCTCCTTGAACACCGCGGCCTTGAACGCCGGACGCGGGTCGCGGCCGGGCTTCTCGAGCTCGCGCAGGATGTCGGTGACGGTCGGCAGACCAAAGGTCTCGTCGACGAAATCCTTCGGCTTCAATGTGCGGACGATCTCGCTGCTGCCGATCAGCGCCTTGATGTCGCTCTTGGTGGCGCTGAGAATCCGGCGCACAACGGGATAGGCTTCCGGATGCACGCCGGAGGCGTCGAGCGGATCTTCGCCGCCGAGGATGCGCAGGAAGCCGGCACACTGCTCGAACGCCTTCGGCCCGAGCCGCGGCACGTCCTTGAGCGCCTTGCGCGACTTGAACGGGCCGTTGGCGTCGCGGTGTGCCACGATGCTCGAGGCAAGGCCGGAGCCGACGCCCGACACGCGGGCCAGCAGCGGCGCCGAGGCGGTGTTGACGTCGACGCCGACCGCGTTCACGCAGTCTTCGACCACGGCATCGAGCGATTTGGCGAGCTTGGCCTGGCCGAGGTCGTGCTGATACTGGCCGACGCCGATTGCCTTGGGCTCGATCTTGACGAGCTCGGCGAGCGGATCCTGGAGCCGCCGCGCGATCGAGACCGCGCCGCGCAGGGTGACGTCGAGACCCGGCAACTCCTCCGAGGCGAAGGCCGAGGCCGAATAGACCGACGCGCCGGCTTCCGACACCACGATCTTGGTCATCTTCAGCTCGGCCAGGCCCTTGACGAGATCGCCTGCGAGCTTGTCGGTCTCGCGCGAGGCGGTGCCGTTGCCGATCGCGATCAGCTCGACGCGATGCTTCAGCGCAAGCTTGCCGATGATCGCAAGCGCCTCGTTCCACTGCCGCTGCGGCTCGTGCGGATAGATCACGGCGGTATCGACCACCTTGCCGGTCGCGTCGGTGACGGCGACCTTGACGCCGGTGCGGTAGCCGGGATCGAGCCCCATGGTGACGCGGGTGCCGGCGGGTGCCGCGAGCAGCAGGTCGCGCAAATTGGAGGCGAACACGCGCACGGCCTCGGTCTCGGCGGCGTTCCACAGCCGCATGCGCAGGTCGATGTTGAGATGCACCTGGATCTTGGTGCGCCAGGCCCAGCGCACGGTGTCGATCAGCCAGCGGTCGCCGGCGCGCTTGAGGTCGGCGATGCCGAACCGCTTCATGATCTTCAATTCATAAGCGCTCGGCACGCCCGGCGGCGACGCTTCGGCTTCGGCCTGGATCTGGAGATCGAGGACCTCTTCCTTCTCGCCGCGGAACATCGCGAGGATGCGGTGCGACGGGAGCTTCGTCAGCGGCTCGGAGAACTCGAAATAATCGGCGAACTTCTCGCCCTCGGTCTTCTTGCCGTCGCGCACCTTGGAGGCCATGCGCGCGTTGGTCCACACCTCCTCGCGCAAAGCACCGATCAGGTCGGCGTCCTCGTCGAAGCGCTCGACCAGGATGGCGCGGGCGCCATCGAGCGCGGCAGCGGCATCGGCCACGCCCTTCTCGGCGTTGATGAAGGTTTCGGCCACGACCTTCGGATCGTTGCCCGGCTCCGCCATCAGCTGATTGGCGAGCGGCTCGAGCCCGGCTTCCTTGGCGATCTCGGCCTTGGTGCGGCGCTTCGGCTTGAACGGCAGGTAGATGTCTTCGAGGCGCGCCTTGCTGTCGGCGGCGAGAATGGAGGCTTCGAGCGCGGCATCGAGCTTGCCCTGCTCGCGGACCGATTCGAGGATCGCCTTGCGGCGGTCTTCGAGCTCGCGCAAATAGCCCAGGCGCTCCTCCAGGGTGCGCAATTGCGCGTCGTCGAGCGCACCGGTCGCTTCCTTGCGGTAGCGGGCGATGAAGGGAACCGTGGCGCCGCCGTCGAGCAACGTCACCGTCGCCTCGACCTGCTCCGCCCGTACCCCAAGCTCCTGCGCAATTTTCTGGTTGATATTTGCCACGCGAGAATCCCTCTATCAAGCACGCGACGCGGGGGCGAACCACCGGCAGCGGGACGCCGCTTATGGACCAACCGAGGTTGATTCATCAAGGTGCGGCGCGCAACCGTCGACAGAGGATTTTTTTGTTGAACCGGATGCGATCTCGCCACATTCGTGGGTGCCTGCGCCCTGCTTGTGCCTTGACATGCGCGTCCGTTCCACGGCTGGTTCATCCGCCGGACCACCGAACTCCACACGAGGACTGCAATGCGGACAGCATCGGTCGGCGTCTTCAGGGTCGCCACCACCGGCCCCGGCGACGTCTCCGGCCTCATGGCCATGATCGGCTCCGGCGCGATCGACCCGACAACGATTTTGGCCATCCTCGGCAAGACCGAAGGCAATGGCGGCGTCAACGATTTTACGCGGGAATATGCCGTTGCTGCGTTGTGCACCGCGCTGGCGCCAGAACTCGGCCTTTCGCCAGAGGCGGTCGAGCAGCGCATCGCCTTCGTGATGTCGGGTGGCACCGAAGGCGTCCTCAGCCCGCATATCACGGTGTTCACGCGGCGCGAGGCTGAGCGCCCGGCAGGCATGTCCGGCAAGCGCTTGAGCATCGGCATGGCGCACACGCGGGACTTCCTCCCCGAAGAGATCGGCCGCTCCGCACAGATCGTGGAAACGGCCAAGGCGGTGACTGCCGCGATGGCGGATGCCAGCATCACCGATCCCGCCGACGTCCATTTCGTGCAGATCAAATGCCCGCTGCTTACCAGCGACCGCGTCGAAGCGGCAAACGCGCGCGGCAACACGACGGCCACGACCAGCGCCTACAGCTCGATGGCCTATTCGCGCGGCGCCTCCGCGCTTGGGGTCGCGGTCGCGCTCGGCGAGATCGCTTCCGATATCAGCGACGACGACGTGCTGCGGCGCTACGATCTGTTCTCGTCGGTTGCGTCCACCTCGTCAGGGATCGAGCTGATGCACAACGTCATCATCGTGCTCGGCAACTCGGCGTCTTCAGCGAGCGAGTTCGAGATCGGCCACGCCGTGATGAACGATGCGATCGATGTCCCGGCGGTGGTTTCGGCGCTGAAAAGCGTTGGCCTTGGCGTCGCGCCGCTAGCCACCGAGGGCCGCGAGCTCGTCAATATCTTCGCCAAGGCCGAGGCCTCGCCTGATGGCAGAGTGCGCGGCTTCCGCCACACCATGCTGGAGGATACCGACATCAGCTCGACGCGCCATGCCCGCGCAGCCGTCGGCGGCCTGATCGCCGGCCTCGCCGGCACCGGCGCGGTCTATGTCTCCGGCGGTGCCGAGCATCAGGGGCCGGCGGGCGGCGGCCCGGTTGCGGTGATCGCACGGCTGTCTTAATGACGCTGCGACCTCTCCGCCCGGCGCAACCCTGCCCTTCGCGCCGGCTCAGTTGATTCACGCGGGCCCTTGCGAAAAAGGTGACGCCGCTACCCACGGGGATTTGGACTTCATGACTTTGCCGATGAGCTGGAACGAATGGGCGCAGCACGATGGCGTCGGACTGGCGGCGCGCGTCCGCAAGGGCGAGCTGACGGCGAAGGAGCTGGCGCGCCAGGCGGCTGCGGGCGTCGCCAAGGTCAATCCGGCACTGTCGGGCGTGGTCGAGCTGTTCGAGGACGTGATCGCCGATCCGGCCAAGGACGGCGCCAATCTTGCCGGCCCGTTCGCCGGCCTGCCCTTCCTGATGAAGGACCTCGGACCGACCATGAAGGGCCGGCTGCAGGAGATGGGCTCGCTGCTGATGCGCGGCAATCGCGCCGCGGCCGATACGTTTCTCACCGGTAAATTCCGTCAGGCAGGCCTCAACCTGATCGGACGCACGACGACGCCGGAATTCGGCGTGTGCAGCTCGGCCGACAATCCCGCCGTCTACGTGACGCGCAATCCCTGGAATACCGACTACACCACCTGCGGCTCGTCCGCGGGCAGCGCGGCGATGGTCGCGGCCGGCGTCGTCCCGATCGCGCATGCGACCGACGGCGGCGGCTCGATCCGCATTCCCGCCGGCGTCAACGGCAATATCGGTTTGAAAGTATCGCGCGGCGTGTTCTCGCTCGCGCCGCACATGTCCGATCTCACCGGCCTCGTCTCGATCCAGGGCTGTCAATCGCGCTCGGTGCGCGACACCGCTGCCTTCGTCGATCATGCCCGTGGACCTGCGCCCGGCGAGTTCATGCCATTCTGGACGACGGCGCAGCCCTATTCCGAGATGATCAAGCGCGACCCGTCAAAGCTTCGCATCGCGCTGTCGCACACCTGGGGCGACTACACCGCAACGCCGGAGATCGCCGCCGAGCTGGAGAAAACCGGCCGCTTCCTCGAAGGCCTCGGCCATCACGTCGAATACGCGCTGCCCGAACTCGACTTCCGCGCCGCGTTCGCGGCGCAGACCACCTGCTACATCAGCAATTTTGCCGTGGTGATCTCCAACATGCTCGCCGCACGCGGGCTGGAAAAGCCGCCGGAAGATCTGATCGAGCCCATGAACATCAGGATCTGGGAAGCCGGTCGGCACACGAGCTTCGCCGAGCGGGCGAAGATGCAAGGCGTGTTCAACACCACGACACGTGGCTTCGGCGCGTTCTTCGAGCAGTGGGACGTGATCCTGACGCCGATCACCGCGTTGCCGACGCCGAAGGTCGGCACCAGGGAATATCTCACCATCTCCGACAACCCTGACGTCCTCGACTGGTTCGGCAATCTCTGGCGCTTCTTCGCCTTTACGCCGCTGGCCAATCTCTGCGGCATGCCGGCGATCTCGATGCCGATGGCAGAGCAAGACCACGGCCTGCCGCTCGGCATCCAGGCCATCGCCAAGCAGGCCAATGACGGCCTGCTCCTGCAACTCGCCGCCCAGATCGAGCGCGCTCTCGACGGCAAGTGGAACGGCGGCAAGAAGCCGAAGGTGCATGTGGGCTGAGAGATTGCGATCGCATTCACAAGCGATCGCCCGCGATCTCAATTCTTCACCGTCGGGATCACCTCCGCCGGCTGTTGCTGCCCCTGCCTGTACATTGCCAGCGCCTTGTCGAGCGCCTCGCGCAGCGCCAGCGCTGCGGCCACGCTGCAACGCAAGTGCGCGGTCTGGACCACGTCGACCCTGACGGCGGCCCCGACCGGCATCAGCAGGTTCGCGGCGAGCTCGATCTGGATCGCGCCGTTGTGGTGTCCGAAGCAGGATGCGCCGTCGAAATAGATGATCGGTGCCCGTTCCGAGCTGGAGCTCGAAATGGTCACGGGCCCCTGATTGGTGGCGGGTGTTTCGGGGTCGGCCATGGGCACTCCTTGGGGCTAGTCGACGGACGAAGCGCCCACCATCGTTGCTTCGGCACACCATGTCGAGGCCAAACCGGCCCAGACAGACCTGCCTGCGGACCTGCCTGATGAGCCCCTTTCGGGGTTTTGCGCGGCGAGCGACACTGGTCTAGAACGTCGTCATGTCCACTTCACCCACCACGCTGCCGTTCGAAGAACTCGCCGAGGCGATCAAGGGCCGCCGCTCCGACTACGGCCATATCAGCGGGCTCCAGCTCGACCGCTTCGCCCCCGCCGAGGCCTGGTCCAGCCTGCCCTATCGTCCGGTCTTCGTCGGCGACACCGAGACCGGCGTGCTGCATGGCGGCGTCGTCACCGCGATGCTGGACGAGAGCTGCGGCATGGCGGTGCAACTTGCGCTCGACGGCACGCGCGCGATCGCAACCCTGGATCTGCGCATCGATTATCAGAAGCCGGCAACGCCGGGCCTCGACATCAAGGCGCATTCGGTCTGCTACCGCACCACGCGCTCGATCGCCTTCGTGCGCTCCACCGCCTATCAGGACTCCGAGGACGATCCGGTCGCAACCGCGACCGCCTGCTTCATGATCGGCGCCAACCGCACCAACATGCTCGCGGACCGCAGGATGGATTCGCGCAGCATCCCGACGCTGGAGGCGCCCGACGATCCGGACGGCCCGTTCGCCAACAGCCCGTTCGCGCGCTGCCTCGGCATTCGCGTCAATGACGACGGCACGCTGACGATGCCGTTCTCGCCGCAGATCATCGGCAATCCGATCCTGCCCGCGATCCATGGCGGCATGACCGGTGCCTTCCTCGAGACCTCCGCGATCCTCGGCGTGAGGCGCGAGCTCGGCATCGCGGCGCTGCCCAAGCCGATCGGACTCACCGTCAACTATCTGCGTTCCGGACGTGCCCTCGATACCGTCGCCAATGTCTCGATCGTGAAACAGGGCCGGCGTATCGTCGCCTTCGAGGCGCGGGCCTGGCAGGACGATGCGAACAAGCCGATCGCTACCGCTTTCGGCCATTTCATGCTGCGGCCAACGCCCGGAAGTGACGAGGAATAGGCGTATTTTCCCTTGACGACCGGAGTTCCGGCCACAACGATAGCGCGGTTCCTGCGAGAGGTATTGGATTGCGGCATCCGCTCGACATCATCGCCATGTTCGCCGCGCTCTGGCTGCTGGCGTCGATGGTGCTCGACGCGCTGACGCCGAAGGAGCTGACCGCGGTGATGATCGGCATCGCGATCGGGCCCGCCATCGTCATCACCGCCGTGTTCTACTATTTGCGCTGCCCGCGCACCGATTTCGCGGTGATGTTCGCAGCGCTCTGGCTGATCTCCGATATCGCCATTGCATTCATCTCGCCGACGCAGCTGCCGTATTTCCTGATCGCACTCGGCTTCGTGCCGGCCCTGCTGATCGGCATCGTGCTGCACTGGCAGCGCTTCCAGCACCGCCACGAGCGGCTGCCCGCGCCTTCGGTGAAGCGCGGCTAGCGCGGCAACAGGTTGGTCTTCGCGAGATCGAGCACCTCATCGCCACGCCCGTTCATCACCGCGCGCAGCACCCAGAGGCTGAAACCCTTGATCTGCTCGGGCGTGATGGTCGGCGGCATCGACAGCTCCTGCTTCGCCGTGACGACGTCGAGCAGCGCGGGTCCGTCATGGGCGAGCATCTCCTTCACGGCGCCCGGAAGCTCACCGGGGTCCTCGACGCGTTTGGCGAAAATGCCCATCGCGCGCGCCATCGCCGCGAAATCGGGATTCTCAAGATCGACATTGGTGTCGACGAACCCGGCCGCCTTCATCTCCAGCGCAACGAAGCCGAGCACGCCGTTGTTGAAGACGACGATTTTCACCGGCAGCTTCATCTGGGTCAGCGTGATCAGGTCACCCATCAGCATGGTGAAGCCGCCGTCGCCGGAGAGCGAGATGATCTGGCGGCCGGGCTGCGAGGCCTGCGCGCCGATCGCCTGCGGCATCGCGTTGGCCATCGAGCCATGCACGAACGAGCCGATCAGCCGGCGGCGGCCGTTCATGTCGAGATAGCGCGCGGCCCACACCGTGGGCGTACCGACATCGGCGGTGAAGACGGCGTCATCAGAGGCATGGTCGCTGATGACTTTTGCCAGATATTGCGGATGGATCGGCTTGCTGCCCGGTGTCCCCTTCGCAAGCGAGTCGAGCCCTTCGCGCGCTTTCTTGTAATGCGCGATGGCGTCGTCGAGATGCCTCCGCTGCGTCTTGGTCTTGAGCAGCGGCAGCAACGCCTCGATGGTCAGCTTGACGTCGCCGACGAGGCCGAGATCGATCTTGCAGCGCCGTCCCAGATTTTCCGGGCGGATGTCGATCTGCGCGACCTGCGCATCGGTGGGGAAGAACTGCTTGTAAGGGAAATCGGTGCCGAGCATCACCAGCGCGTCGCAGGCGTGCATGGCGGCATAGCCTGAGGAGAAACCGATGAAGCCGGTCATGCCGACGTCGTAGGGGTTATCGTACTCGACATGCTCCTTGCCGCCGAGCGCATGCACGATCGGGCTCTTCAGCGCTTCTGCCAGCTGCATCAGCGGCGCGTGCGCACCCGCACAGCCGCGGCCGCAGAACA
Source organism: Bradyrhizobium sp. MI1.7 (assembly GCF_055811795.1). NCBI lineage: Bacteria > Pseudomonadati > Pseudomonadota > Alphaproteobacteria > Hyphomicrobiales > Nitrobacteraceae > Bradyrhizobium > Bradyrhizobium sp. MI1.7. Next base: position 101,534 of record NZ_JBVVPO010000011.1, on the reverse strand, counting down.
GGGTGATGCGCTCGGCGCTGTTCAGGAGGTCCGCGAGCGCCTTCAGCTCGTCGGCCTGCGGCACGACCTTCGGCGCCGACAGCGCGAGCCCGCGCGTCATCGATAGCGCGCGCTTGGGCGGGCTGCGGAACGCGACATCGCCGGGCATGGCGATCACGGCAACGCCGCGCAGGCCCACGGCCGCGCGGATCGCGTTCTCCAGCACGAAAGGAAGCTGGCTCGGGTCCGAGACCAGCTCGCAATAATGGCTGCATTCCCGAAACAGGTTTTGCGGATGGGTTTCCTGGAAATAGCCGCCGCCGATCTCCGCCGAGGGGATCTGCGCGGCGATCGCGAGCACGGGAACACGGCTGCGATGCGCGTCGAACAGCCCGTTGATCAGATGCAGATTGCCCGGGCCGCAGGAGCCTGCGCACACCGCAAGGCTTCCGGTCATCTCGGCTTCGCCGGCAGCCGCGAAGGCCGCCACCTCCTCGTGGCGGACATGAATCCATTCGATGGTGCCGCGGCGGCGCAGCGCCTCGGTGAGACCGTTCAGACTGTCGCCGACGATGCCGTAGATGCGCTTGACGCCGGCCTGCTCGAGCGTTGCCACGAACAGATCGGCTACGTTGTTGATCGCCATGTCGGTCTCCTGATCTCGCTGGTGCAGCAAGATAGGATAAAGCGCGGCTATGACGGGATCACGGCTTGTTTATTTCTGGGTCAGTCTTTCACAATCGCCCGATCATAGGCCGCGATTGTCACCTTTGCGCGAGCGGCGACATCGGCGGCCGTCATGCCGGGCTTGTAGAGGCTGGAGCCGAGCCCGAACGCGGTCACGCCGCCCTTCATGTACTCGGCAAAATTCTGGTCGGAGACGCCGCCGACGGCGGCGATCATCACGCCCGCCGGCAGCACGGCGCGGATCGCGGCAATACCGGACGCACCGAGCACGCTGGCCGGAAAGAATTTCAGGCCCGATGCTCCGGAGCGCGCCGCGAGCAGCGCCTCGGTCGGCGAGAACACGCCCGGCAACGTCACCATGGCGTACTGGTGTGCACGCGTGAGCACCTGCGTATCCACATTCGGCGAAACCATCAACTTGCCGCCGACGTCATTGAGACGATCGACATCTGCGGCGGTCAGCACCGTGCCGGCGCCGATCAGGACGCTGGCCGGCGCGAGCTTCGCGGCAGTCGCGATCGAGCGGAACGGCTCCGGCGAATTCAGGGGAATCTCGATCGCGGTCATGCCGGCCTCGATCAGCACGCCGACGATCGCCTCGGTCTCCTCGGGCTTCACGCCACGCAGGATCGCGACCAGCGGCCGCTTCATCGGCGGAAAGGGAACGCTCATCTCAAGATTCCTCTCATTTCGTCCAGATCGCGGCAGCAGCCATCGACAGGCCGCGGCGAACGGCTTCATCGGCATCGATCGGCTGCACGGTGACCGACAGCGCATCGAAGGCGAGCCGGTACAGCATCGCGAGCCGCCCGGAGGCAATCAGCGTGATGCCCGCTTTCGGCACCGTGCCGGAGAGCCCTGCCGCCAGCTCGACGCCGATCAACGTGCCCGACAGCGTCTCGCGCGCGGCGGCCGGCGTGCCGCCGAACAGGAGCTGCCGCGACCGCGCAGTGAACAGAAGGTTGGCCGCAAAGGCCGGCGCTTCATACGCGGCTTTCACGGCCGCCTTGAAGCTCGCAACATCCTCGGCATCATCGGCACCGGCGACCGCGAGCGACAAGATCGTCTCGCGCGAGACCACGCTGAAGAGCTCGCCGGTCATGAAGGTGGAGAAATGCGCGACCGTGCCGTCCTTCACGCGCACCCATTTCGAATGCGTGCCGGGCATGCAGACCAGCGCTTCGCCTGCGGCCTCGAGGCCGAGTGCGCCGAGCAGCTGCGTCTCCTCGCCGCGCATCACGTCCGGCGCCCTGGTATCGCGCTGCGCGATCCCGGGCAGGATGCGAATATCGCGCGTCTCGCCGGGCACAAGCGCGGCCTGCTTCAGCACGGCAGAGAGCGGCGCAGGCGTGTCAACATAGCCGGCCTCGACCCAGCCGGTCTTGGCGCCGGCCATACCGCAGACAAGCACCGGCAGCTGGGCCGGGGCCTCGACAGCCTTGAGATGCGACTGCAGCACACCGGCAAAGCCGGCCTTGGCCGCGGCCAGCATGCCCTCATCGCTGCGACGTTCAGCCAGCAGCTGGCCGGCACGGTCGATCAGCCAGAGGCGGAAGCTACTGGTGCCCCAGTCCACCGCGACATAGGCGGGTTCGGTCATCTCAACGGGTATCCTTGGTCTCACCGGCAAGACGCCGTCTCGCGACAATGAGACGGACGCCCGCAAATCCGCCCCGGGATATCGGCTATTGCCGCCTCAAACCAGCGATTTTTCGCGGATCTGAGGCGCTCGCCGCGCTGGCACACGGCTTGCGATGCGGTGGCACACCGCTTGCTAAAGCTGTCCTGTTCAAGTCCGGGAACGCGCAACAAGACGCGTCAACATCAGATGAGGAAACCCATGGAGATCGGCTATTTCACGATGCCTTCGCATCCGCCGGAGTGCGGCCTGAAGGAAGGAAACGACTGGGACCTGCAAGTCATGCGCTGGCTCGACGAGCTCGGCTATCAGGAGGCCTGGGTCGGCGAGCACCACACCGCACCCTGGGAACCCAATCCCACGCCGGACCTCCTGATCGCGCAGGCGCTGATGCAGACCAAGAATATTCGCATCGGGCCGGGCGGCTTCCTGCTGCCCTATCACCACCCGGCGGAGCTCGCCAACCGCGTCGCGATGCTCGATCATCTCTCCGAGGGCCGGCTCAATTTCGGTGTCGCCGCTAGCGGCCTGCCGAGCGACTGGGCGATGTTCAACGTCGACGGCATGAGCGGGCAGAACCGCGACATGACCCGCGAGGCGCTGGAGATCATCCTGAAGCTTTGGTCCGATCCCGCGCCCTTCACCTACAAGGGCAAGTTCTGGACGGTGACCAAGCCGGACACGATGTTCGACTTCCTCAAGCCCCACATCAAGCCGCTCCAGGCCCCGCATCCGCCGATCGGCGTTGCCGGGCTCTCGAAGAACTCGGACACGCTGAAGCTCGCCGGCGAGCGCGGCTTCATCCCGATGAGCCTCAACCTCAATCCGGCCTATGTCGGCAGCCATTGGGATTCGGTCGAGATCGGCGCCGCCAAGACCGGCCGCAAGCCGAACCGCGCGGATTGGCGCCTCGTACGTGAGGTGTTCGTCGCCGACACCGACGAGGAGGCCTGGAAGCTCTCGACCGGCGACATGATGGGCCGGATGATGGGAGAGTACTTCCTGCCCCTGCTCGGCCATTTCGGCTTCAAGGACTATTTGAAGCACGCGCCCGACGTGCCCGATAGCGACGTCACCGTCGAATATTGCGCCAAGCGGAACTGGATCGTCGGCTCGCCCGCAACCGTCGCCGAAAAGATCGAGAAGATCTACGACGAGGTCGGCGGCTTCGGCGTGCTGCTGGTGTTCGGCTTCGACTACAAGCACAAGCCGGAGGCCTGGCGCCATTCGCTCTCGCTGCTCAGCAAAGAGGTGATGCCGCGCCTGAAGCATCTCGGCTCCGCGAAGAAGGCCGCTTGACGCGCGGCGGGTGCGGCGCAATCGTGTCGCACCCGCCCCCGTTTCGGAGATTTCGGCGTGAGCGTCGACGCAAAGGATTTCAAACTTGCAATGCGCCAATGCGCCGGCGCGGTTGCGCTGGTCACGGTTGGCGCCGAGCACGGCAAGCGCACCGGGCTGACGGTGACATCAGCCTGCTCGCTATCGGACAATCCGCCGTCCCTGATCGTCTGCGTCAACCGCAACGCCAGCGCACATGCGCGAATCCGCGAGGAAGGCGCCTTCGCGATCAACTTCTTGCACGAGGACCATGCCCTGCTCGCGCTCACCTTCAGCGGCCAGAAGGGCGTCAACGGCGACGACCGATTTGCCTTCGGGCAGTGGACGCGCGGCACAACCGGCGCGCCGGTGCTGACGGATGCGGTCGCCGCATTCGACTGCGTGCTGGCGCAGGAGTTCGAGACCAAGACGCATTCGATCTTCGTCGGCGAGGTGCGCGGCGTCTCGCATTCCGACGAGGCCGCGCCGCTGGTGTATCTGCGTAGCAGCTTCCACGTTCCTCACGAGATCCGCGGCACCGTTTCAGTCGGCGACCTCGATTCCCGGCATCTGAGCTGGAGCGATTTTTCGTAAGAGCGCGCCCTAGTCTCGGTGCCCCTTCCTTCTCCCCTTGCGGGAGAAGGTGGCGCGACGCGCCGGATGAGGGGTATCTTTCCGCGCACGCAAATGGCGAGGTGAATCCGCGGAGGCAGACCCCTCACCCGTCTCGCCGCTACGCGGCGATCCACCCTCTCCCACAAGGGGAGGGGGGAAGAAAGAACGCCGCATGCGACTGAACGCTACTGCGCCGTCTCGATCTTCAGCTGCTTGATCTTGCGATACAGCGTGGCACGACTGAGCTTCAGCGCCCGCGCCGCCTCTGTGACGCGGCCACCATGCTTGCGTAGCGCCTCGACAATCGTCGCCCGTTCTGCCGCCACCAGATCCGGCTCCGTCCTCCCACCGAACGGAGGCAGATCGAGATCGGCGTCCATGATGACGCCGTCCTCGGCCGTGCAGCCGGCAAGCCGCAGCACGTGGCGGAGCTGGCGCATGTTGCCGGGATAGGGATAGGCCGAGAGCAACGCCCAGGCCTCCTCCGACAGGCGGCAATCCGGCGCCTCCTCGCGCGCGATCTGGCGGATGATATCGTCTCTGTCGGCGCGCTCGCGCAACGCCGGCAGTCGCACCTCCATGCCGCGCAGGCGGAAGTAGAGATCGGCGCGGAAGGCGCCCTCCTCCGCCATGCGGCTGAGATCGCGATGGGTCGCGCTGATCAGGCGGATGTCGACCGGCACCGGCTTGAGCGCGCCGAGCGGCCAGACCTCGCGGTTTTCGAGCACGCGCAACAGGCGCGTCTGCAGCGCGATCGGCATGTCGCCGATCTCGTCGAGGAACAGCGTGCCGCCGTCGGCCTGCACGATCAGACCCTTAGAGCCGTCGCGGCGCGCGCCGGTGAAGGCGCCGGCCTCATAGCCGAACAGCTCGGCGTCGATCAGGCTCTCCGGCATCGCCGCACAGTTCAGCGCGACATAACGGTTGCGGGCGCGGTTGCTCGCCGCATGAATCGCGCGCGCGAACACGTCCTTGCCGACGCCGGTCTCGCCATGCAGCAGCACCGGCAGATTGTGGTCGCCGATGCTCCGCAGCCGTTTGACGCTCTTGATCAGGCCAGGATCGCGACCTGCGAGCCGATGCAGCGAATCGAAACGATCGACCGGAACGTCACGACGCAGAGTGGACGGCCTCGCCCGCAGCGGCGGCGCGACATGTCCCTGCCCGAGCGCGCTGCCGTCGGCGCGGCGCAGCTCGACGACCTCGTCCGCACCACGCGCAGCATGATGATCGAACTTGATATAGCGCGACAGATCGATGCCCGATGCGATCAAGCCGTCTGTGAGGCCCAGCAGCGCGCGCGCCGAACGGCAGGCGCCGACGATGCGGCGATCGTCGTCATAGGCGAGCAGGCCGCTGCCGCCGTCGCCCGGCACGGTGGCGATCCAGGCGTTGCGGAAATAGCCGCGGAAGATCGCGCCCTCCATCCGCCGCGTCGCCTCCATCGTCACCGCGAGCGCGAGCTGATGCGCGGCGCGTTCGAGATCCTCGCGGCACGAGGTGATGTTCACGGCACCGGCGAGCCGGCCGGCCTGATCGAACAACGGCGCCACGGCGCAGGAGAACATGTGCCACTGCGCGCGGAAATGCTCGTCGCGATGCACCAGGATGGGCTTCTCTTCGGCAAGCGCGGTGCCGAGCCCGTTGGTGCCCTCGAAGGTCTCGGCGAAATTCGAGCCGGTGTAGATCTTCCAGTCCAAGAACATCTTTGCGTCGGCTTCCCCCGGCAGGCGGCTGAACAGCATGGTCGCGTTCGTATCAGCCAGATTGACGCAGTAGCCGGCCTCGCGCAGCACCCGGGCGAGATCGTCGAGCTCGGGCATCGCGAGCCGGATCGTCTCCTCCATCGGTTCGGCGACGTGCCGGATCTCGGCCTCGGTCAGCGTCTGCGGCGGGCCCTGGCGCGCGGGATCGAGCTTGTGGCTGATTACGCAGCGCCGCCAGGAATTGGCGATCCGCGACGAGGCATCGACGTCGGCCACGTGGTTGGCGACGGACAAGACACGGGCGACATGGTTCGAGGCCGAAAGGCTGGCCATCGCGGACGTCTCCACCCTGCATTATTGTGCAAAGTCTGGCAGCACAGGCGGGGATGTCAATCGGGAACCGGGACGCAGCTATTGCTGCACTGCGCTCACCACGTATCGATGCAGGGTCGCTTCTTCTTCGTCCTCGCGGGCGGCCTCGGCACCGAGCGCACGCCCGCCATGATCCAGCGCCGCGTCTCGGCGGGGTCGATGACGTTGTCGATCTCGAACACCGAGGCGATCGAGACCGCCTTGCCGTTGGCATAGAGCTCGGCGACCTTGTTCCGATAATAGGTCTCGCGCTCCTCGGGGTCGGCGATCGCCTCCATCTCCTTGCGGAAGCCGAGGCGGACATACCCCTCCAGGCCCATGCCGCCGAATTCGCCGGTCGGCCAGGCCGCGGTGAAGAAGGAGGCGTGGAAGCCGCCGCCGATCATCGACTGCGCGCCGAGACCATAGCCCTTGCGCAGCACGATGCCGAACAGCGGTACGGTAAGGCTCGCACCTGTCACGAACATGCGCGAGACGTGGCGCACGATCGCGGTCTTCTCGGCCTCCGGGCCGACCATGAAGCCGGGCGTATCGCAGAGCGAGACGATCGGCAGATCGAAGGCATCGCAGAGCTGGAGGAAGCGCGCGGCCTTGTCGCCGGCGTCGGCATCGATCGCGCCGCCGAGATGGCGTGGATTGTTGGCGATCAGACCGAACGGCTTGCCCTCGATGCGGATCAGCGCGGTGATCATGCCGACGCCGTAGTCGCGGCGCAGCTCCAACACGGAATCCTTGTCGGCGACGAGATCGATCACGCTGCGGATGTCATAGACGCGCAGGCGGTTCTCCGGGATCGCACGACGAAGCAGGCGCTGGTCGGCCGCTTGCCACTCCGTCACCGCGCCCTGGAAATAGGACAGGTATTTTTGCGCCACCCGCGTCGCCTCCTCCTCGTCCTCGACGAGGATGTCGATCACGCCGTTCGGTGACTGGAAGGAGACCGGGCCGACCTCGGCCGGGTGATAGACGCCGAGACCGCCGCCTTCGATCATCGCCGGACCGCCCATGCCGATCGAGGCGTTCCTGGTGGCAATGATGACGTCGCAGCAGCCGAGCATCGCGGCGTTGCCGGCGAAGCAATAGCCGGAGACCACGCCGATAACCGGCACGAGGCCGGAGAGCCTTGCGAACTGGACGAAGGACGGGCCGTCGAGGCCGGTCATACCGAGCCGGTCGGTGTCGCCGGGCCGGCCGCCGCCGCCTTCGGCATAGAACACCAGCGGCACGCGCCAGTCTTCCGCAAGCGTCAGCATGCGGTCGATCTTCTTGTGGTTCATGTGGCCCTGTGTGCCCGCGAGCACGGTGTAGTCATAGGCCACGACGATGCAGCGGCCGCCCTCGGCGCCGAACTTGTCGGCATTCACCGTCGCAACACCCATCACGAGGCCGTCGGCCGGTGTGCTCTTGATGAGATCGTCGAGCTTACGGCGGCGCCGCTGCGCTGCAATCGCAAGGCTGCCATATTCCATGAACGAGCCGTCGTCGACGAGCTGCGCGACGTTCTCGCGCGCGGTGCGCTGGTTGGTGTTGCGGCGGCGCTCGACCGAGGCCGGTCGGTTGGCATCGAGCGTATTGGCCTGGCGCGCGATCATCTCGGCAAGATCAGGGCGGATGTGGTCGAGATCGACATCGGCTTCCGCTGCCGACGCATCGGCCGCGACGTCGAGCGGCTCCAGATACATGATCGGTTCGCCATGCATCAGGGTAACGCCATCGGCGGCCACGAGCTTCATGACGCGGCCGCCCTGCTCGGCCATGACCAGATGCTCCATCTTCATGGATTCGATCACGGCGAGCTGCTGGCCCGGGCGCACGATCTCGCCTTCCTTCACCTGGATGGTGACGATGGTTCCCTGCAAGGGCGCTGCGACCATCACCGCGCCTTCGGGCACGATCTGCACGACGTGCGTCTCGGCGCCATGGCCGCTTCGCTCGGTCGCGGCAAAATAGAGCGGCTTTGCCGCGCCATCGGCCGCCTCGACCAGCTTTGCGATGTTGCGATCGATGAAATCGGTCGCAATGCGGTTGGTCCTGAAATCGGGATGTGCGAGCACGGCCTGGAGGAAGGCGATGTTAGTGACGACACCGTCGATCCTGAACTCGCGCAAGGCGCGCGAGGCTTTTGCCACGACGTCGTGCCAGGCTTCGCCCGGCGTGTGCACGATGACCTTGGCCAGCAGGGAGTCGAACGCCGCGCTGGTTTTATAGCTGGCATAACCAAAACTATCGACGCGGACGCCGGGCCCCGACGGCGGCTCGAACACGGCGAGCACGCCGCCGGTCGGATGCGTCGCCCCCAGCTCGTCCAGCGTCTCCATGTTGACGCGGAGCTGCATGGCGTAGCCGCGCGGCTTTGGGATGGAGCCCTGTGCCAAACCAAGGGAGGCCAATGTTGCGCCGGCGGCGACCGCAAGCTGGGCCCGGACGAGGTCGAGACCGAGCACTTCCTCCGTCACGGTGTGCTCGACCTGAAGCCGCGGATTGGCCTCGATGAACGCAAAGCTGTCCTCGGCCGTGCCGTCGACCAGGAACTCGAAGGTGCCGAGATTGTCGTAAGCCGCCGCGGTCGCGAGCTGCCTCGCAGCCTCGATGATGCGGCCGCGCAAGGCGTCGCTGAGCGACGGGCTCGGCGCCACCTCGATCAGCTTCTGGTGCCTGCGCTGGATGGTGCATTCGCGCTCCCAGAGATGGGAGATCGCGCCATGGCGATCGCCGATGATCTGCACCTCGATGTGGCGGGCCTGGCGGATCAGGCGCTCGGCATAGACGCCGTCGAAGCCGAACGCCGCCTTGGCCTCGGATTGGCAGCGCGCATAAGCTGCCGCGAGATCGGCGGCATTCTCCACGACACGCATGCCGCGGCCGCCGCCACCGGCCATCGCCTTGATCACGATCGCCGCGCCCTTGCCGAGGGATTCGAAGAATGCCGTGATCTCCTCCAGCGACGGAGGCCCGCTGGTGCCGGCGATGATCGGCACGCCGCAACGCTTCGCCAGTTGCCGCGCCGCGACCTTGTCGCCGAACAGTTCAAGCGCGGCCGGCTTCGGCCCGACGAAGGCGATGCCCGCATCCGCGCAAGCCTTGGCGAACGCGGCGTTCTCGCTGAGGAAGCCATAACCGGGATGCACCGCGTCGCAGCCGGCGCTCTTCGCCGCCTTCACCACCGCTTCGATATCGAGATAGGCCCGTGCGCCGCGGCCGGGGATTTCGACCGCCTCGTCGGCAACACGCGCGTGCAGCGACAGCGCGTCATCGGCCGGATGGATCGCGACCGTCGCGATGCCGGCATCGGCCGCCGCGCGCGCGATGCGGATGGCGATCTCGCCACGGTTGGCGATCAGGAGTTTCTTGAACGACATGCGGCGTCTCCATGCCCGCGGGCCGAGGCGCGGGTCGGCAGGTTCGATGATCCTGCTTCTTCACTTTAACCGCAGCCGTCAAGGGCGGGAAAGCCGGTCGCGGTGACCGGTCCCGCGGGCCGGAATATCAATTGCCCGCGCGCGCCGTGACGAGGCGGATAGTCCGCGTCACGGCAGATAGTATGAACGCGATGTCAGGCCGCCCGCACGCCCGCAACGAAGGTGCTGACCTCGTTCTCCAGTGATTGCAGCTTCTGCGACAGCCGGCCGCTCGATTGCAGCACGAGGCCCGCGGCCTGGCCCGTTTCCGCCGTGGCGTCGGTGACACCGGAGATGTTCTGCGAGACCTGGTCGGTGCCGGACGCCGCCTCCTGCACGCTGTGGGCGATCGCCTGCGTCGCGGCGCCCTGCTCCTCGACAGCGGCGGCGATCGACGAGGAGATCTCGTTGACCTCCATGATGGTCTTGCGGATGCTCTCGATGTTGCCGACAACCTGGTTGGTCTCGGCCTGGATCGCGGTGATCTGCGCGCCGATCTCGTCGGTCGCCTTCGCGGTCTGGCTCGCCAGCGATTTCACCTCGCTCGCGACCACGGCAAATCCCCTGCCGGCCTCGCCGGCGCGCGCCGCTTCGATGGTGGCGTTGAGCGCGAGCAGGTTGGTCTGCGAGGCGATCTGGTTGATGAGGTCGATGACCTCGCCGATCTTGTGCGCGGCGACGGCCAGCCCCTGCACGGTGTCGTTGGTGCGCTGACCGTCCGCGGCCGCCTTGTCGGCCACGTTTGCAGCCTGCGCGACACGCTGGCTGATCTCGGTGATCGAGGACGACAGCTGGCCGGCGGCGGACGCCACTGTCTGCACATTGCTCGACGCCTGCTGGCAGGCGGTCGCGACGAAGCTTGCGCGGTCTGTCGCCTTGTTCGCGGTCTCCGACATGCCTTGCGCGGCCTGCTGCATCGCGCGCGCCTCGGTGAAGACGTCGCGGACGACGGCCTGAACGCTCGCCTCGAACTTGCCGGCGAGATCGGCCATCGTCTTGCGTTTCTCGTCGTCGGCCCTCTGCTTGGTCTCCTGCTGCTCGGCATGCATGCGGCTCACCGCCGACGCATTGTCCTTGAACACGGCAAGCGCCTTGGCGAGCCCGCCGACCTCGTCGCTGCGGCCGGTGTAGGGCACCTCGAACGCGCTGTCGCCGGCGGCGAGCCGCTCGGTCAGCGCGGTGATGTTCGCGAGCGGCCGGGTCACGCTGCGGCCGATCACGAAGGAGCAGGCCAGCACCAGGACCAGGACGGCCAGACAAATGTAGGCGAATGTCGTCGCATTCTGGCGAAAAACGGCATCGACGTCGTCGAGATAAATGCCGGTACCGATGATCCATCCCCAGGGCGCAAAGCCCTTCACATAGGAGATTTTTCCGACCGGCTGCTCGAAGCCCGGCTTCGGCCAGAGATAGCTGTAGAAGCCGGCGCCCTGCTTGTTGACGACGTCAACGAAACCCATGAACAGCGCGTTGCCGGCAGGGTCCTTCATGCCAGAGAGATCCTTGCCGTCGAGCTCGGGCTTGATCGGGTGCATGACCATCTTGGGGGCCATGTCGTTGATCCAGAAATACTCGACCTTGTCATAACGCAGGCTCTTGATCGTTGCGATCGCGGCGGCCTGCGCCTGCTCGCGCGGCAGCTTCCCCTCGCTCTCGAGCGTCTGATAGTGCGCCAGGATGCCGTAGCCGACATCGACCATGTGCTGCGTCTTGGCCTGGCGGTCGGCGATCATCTGCGCGCGCAGGGTCGAGAGCGCGATCGGCGCAAGAGCGATCATGCCGAGGAGGCTGATGCCGACAATCAGGACCAGCTTGAAACTGATGCGGGAGAAAAACATCGGTGCTCGCAAGAATTGGAAGGTCTGATATGCCAGTTTATCCCGCACCCTTTAGCGAAGCTTTAAGCATTCGGGTTCCCCAAATCGCCGCAAAATTGCGTCGGTGGCCGCCGGCGTACTGCGTGCGGCTTGGCAGGCCGGCGAGGCTTGGCTGCATCCGGGATCCCGGCTCTTTAGATCTAGAAGACCTCGATATCGCCGCTCCAAGCGTTGACTTGCGGTCGGCTCTGGCGGAACGATCGGCGCAGATCATCAGCGCCAGCTGTGGCGTGAGCTGCAAAGGCCAGAGGCTCAATGCATCAATCGACATATGGCAAGTCCCTCGACCTTCCCGCGCTGTGCGCGGCGGAGCGGCTCTTCATCTGGGGATTTCGGGCCAAGGCACGCAGCGGAAGCGCCGTTCCGACCGCGGCCGATATCCAGCAAGTGTACGACCACTTTCGCGTCGGCGACGCCGTGCCGTCGCTGGAATCCATCATCGAGATCTTCGCTTGCACGGCGCATACGGCCATCGAAGTTCATTGCCCGACCTGTCCGAAGATGTCCGACAGCGAGCATGGAATCTTGCGGGCGATCGCCGCGGCACAGCAGGAACGCATCGACGTCGCGCGCGAGCAGTTCGAGAGCTGGCTGCCGCCGGTCGGTGCCGATTGGGCTCTCGCGCCCGTGCAGGGGCTTGCAACGATCTTCCGCATGGCCGGCCTCATTCTGCCCGACCGACACGTTCAGTCTTTCGACCATGACCGGACGATGGCGATGAAGAGCTGGCTGGTCGGAAGTCCCACGCTGCACTGACGGGATCGTTCATGCTCCACGATACGTGTGGTTCTGCGCCAGTCGAAACAGCCGGCCAGCCGCGGCTCTGTCCGCTCCAGGCCGCGCTTGCGGCGCGTCCCTGCGTCGAGAGCTACGATGAATTTTCCCGCGTTGCGCTGTCGCTGTTCCGATTCATCGGAGCGGCCTATACGACCGGCGCCTCCGATTGCTGGGAAGCGGCCTATCGCTTCGCCGACGAGGCGTCGGGCATCGCCGACAGTCCGCTGCTGGTGGCGCGTGCTGCTGCGCTCGTCAGGATCCTGCGCAGCGGCCGGCCGTGCGAACTGTGCTTCATGCCGCCCTCGTGCCGGCGCCTCTCGCAGGACGAGGCGGAATTGATGCGACTGCTGGCGGTCGCGCGCCGCAACCAGCCGGGCGAACTCGAATCCATCGTTTGCCAGTTCGTCGGGAACGAGAACGAGATCGCGACAACGCGGGCCGTCAACGCGCTTGCCTTGTGCTGACGCTTTGATGGGTTCTAGTCGCATCTCAAGCGACCTTGCGCTATCAACGTCCTCATGGAGACGCAGTGCTCGATGCCCTCCATAAAACCTCCAGACGGCCCCAGGGATCACCACCGCTGGGGTCGTCGTTTTGCGGCCTGACCTAACCGCCCTTCTTGCCGAGCACGAGATCGATGGTGTGAGCCGCGATCTTGCGCAGCTGCGGCTCGTCGCCGAAGGCACGTTCGAGCACGCCAAGGCCGCGCGTCACCGTGATGATGTGCAGCGCTGCGGCCGCGGGATTGCCATTGAACTCGCCGCGCTCTGCGCCTGCCGCCAACGTCTCTTGAACCAGCATGGTGATGCGCGAGATGAGGCCCGCAAAGGCCTGACGCGCGTCTTCATCCAAGCCCTCCCCTTCGGCCGCGCCGAGCTCCATCAATCCGCGCGTGGTCGGACATCCCCGCGGTGGCGAGCCCGAGCGGAAGTTGGTGATGGTCAGGTCGAAAAACGCGGTGAGGCGTTTTCGCAATGAGCCCGCGCCGAGCGCCTTTTGCAGGGCGAGGAGATAATCGCCCGCATAACGCTCATAGGCCTGGAGGAACAGCGCCTCCTTGCTGCCGAAGGCATTGTAGAGGCTGCCGCGCTGAACACCGGCATCGCGCGCGATGTCCGACAGCGACGTGCCGCGCACGCCCTTGCGCCAGAACTGGTCGAACGCGATACGCAGGACGTCGTCGTGGTCGAACTCGCGCGGCCTCAAATCCTGCTCCTCTGCCCGGCAAAAGTATTTGACACGACGTCAATAACGTGTTTTCTCGACATCGTGTCAAAAACTAATTGGGATTGATAGCCCGTTCCGTCAATGGGCCCAACGGCCGGCGCTTGCGTGCGCCCTGGCCGATCGGGCCCGCATGCCAAAAGGGACCCGCCCATGCCTCTCCTTCACATCTCGATGCGCGCCGGCAAACCGGAAGCCTATCGGCAGGCGATCCTCGATGGTTTGTACCTCGCCCTGCGCGAGGCGCTGAACGTGCCCGAGGGCGACGAGTTCATGACCATCAGCGAGCATGACGCCTCGAACTTCCGCTGCGGCAATGCCTATGGCGTCAAACGCAGCGACGACGCCGTGCTGATCCAGATCACTGTGTTCGCATCGCGCACGGCGGAGCAGAAGAAGGCGCTGTACCGGCGGATCGCGGAGCTTCTCGGCGAAAACCCGGGCATCCGCTCCGAGGACGTGTTCGTCAACGTGCTCGACGCCCCCGCGGAGAACTGGTCCGTCGGAAACGGCATCGCGCAATTTGCGTGAAGTGAGGGGCGTGCTTCTGGCGTGATCGCTTGCTTCACCCACCCGCAATACACGCCTCCATGATCCCGTCGAGCTCGGCCTTCGAGAGCACGCCGAGTTCGGCGATGAATACGATCCGCGCGCGCGGCACGCCCGGTGCCGGCGCATCGCCGGGCGCGAGCGTCGCGCGGCCGGCGGCGAACTGAAACACCATCTGGCGCCCGGGTTGCTCGACGGTCTCGAACAGGCCTTTTGCGCGCGCAAGCTTTGGCGCCAGGCGGCCGATCGCCTGCTGCAGGCGCGGCAGCGACAGCGGCTGGTCCGAGGTCCAGCTCAGCGTCTCGAAGCGCTCCTCGGACGGCCGTCGTGGTCCAGGGTCGCGCGGCGCGGGCGCACGATTGACAGCCGCGGGAAACAGCAGCACGGACGGAATCTCGCCGTGCCTGGCATCGACCACCACGGCGGGGACGCGTTGCGCGCGGATGGCTTCGCGCATGCGGGCGCCTGCGCCCTCGTCCGCCAGGTCGAGCTTGCTCAGCGCCACGATATCGGCGACGCGCAGCTGCGACCGCATCAGCGCATCATCCAGAGCCGCCGGCAGCGTCGCCGCATCCATCACGCAGAGCACGGTTTCCAGCGGCGCCTCGCGCAGGATCACGGGGTCCATCAGGTTGCGGACGATGTCGGCGGGATCGGCGACGCCGCTGGTCTCGATGACGATATATTCGGGCTTCGGATCGCGCCGAAGCAGCGTCGAGAGCGTGCGCAGGAGATCGCCTTCGAGCGAGCAGCAGATGCAGCCATTGGCGAGGCTGACCACGCCGTCGCTCGCACCCGCGATCAACTCCGCGTCAATGTTGATCGCGCCGAAATCGTTGACGATTGCCGCGATACGCCGTCCCTCCGCGTTCGCCAGCAGATGGTTGACGACCGTGGTCTTGCCCGCCCCCAGAAAACCCGTCACCAGGAGAATGGGGACCGGCATGGGATCAGCCCTCGACGACGGGACGGCGCACGGGGCGGCCGGGCCGCGCTGCCACGTCCAGCACACCATCGCTGATCAGCGGCTGGCCGCTGACGATCAGATGCCGCACGCCTTCCGACGGACGGTTCATCGCCGTGAAGGTCGCGCGGTCCGAGAGCTTCTCGTAGTCGAACACGACGATATCGGCATCGGCGTCCATCGCGAGCCGGCCCTTGGCGCGCATCGCCGGCGTGCTCTGCGACAGGATCTCTGCGGGGATCAGCGCGCATTTGCGCACGCCTTCCAGCAGCGACACGGTCTTGCGCTCGCGCACCCATTCGCGGATGAATTTCGTGAAGCAGCCGGCCGAGCGCGGATGCGAGGTGGCATCATCCGGCAACGGCCAGGCATCGCCGGTGTAGGTCTTGCCGTCCGACGTCGTCCACGGCATCGCATCGGACGCGATCGCGCCGCCGGGATACAGCACCGACATATCGAGCAGATCGCGATGATGCGCATTATTGTCGGTATCGAGGATGTGCCAGAGCACCAGCGAGGACGGCTCTTCGGCCTGCGCCTTCAGCAGCTCCTCGCGATCGCGGAAGCGGTGACCGTCGGTCACGCGCTGCACTGAGTCATAACCGGTGCCGTTGCGCTCGACGAACTGGGGATCACTGAAGAAGGCCGCTGCCAGCACGGTCGAGCCGGTGCCGTAGGGATAGGCCTCGACCGTGATGGGCAAGCCCTGCGCCTGCGCCTTCTCGACCAGCACGCGGCAGCGCTCGATGTCGGTCTTGCTCGACGAGTTGAAATGGCAGATGTGCATGTGCGCGCCGGTGGCGCCGGCATAGCCGATCAGGCGGATATAGGCTTCCGCCGCACTTTCGGGGTCGACGCGCGACATGTAGGCGACGTGGGTGAAGGTCGGCACGTCCTGCCTCGCCGCGAGCTGGCAGACCGCGGTCAGCTCCTGCACGCCGGCACCCGGCGCATAGGCGTTCAGGATGCCGATGCCGATGCCGCCTTCGTTGAGGCCGCGCGAAAGACGCTCGAGGATGCCGGCGACCTCCGCATCGCTCGCCACGTTGTCCATCCAGCGGCGATCGCGCATGGCGTTGCCGAACGCCTCCAGCGAGCTCTCCGCATTCGAGCCGGTCATCGCACCGATGCGCGCAAAGGCCCAGTTGGTGGCGGCGCCGTAGTTCAGCACGCGTCCCTTACGCGCCTGGCGCTCATACCAGGAGGCGACCGGCAGCACGCCGGCCTCGAGATCGAGCGTCGTCGTCACGCCGTCGAACGCCTGCATGCGGTCGGCCGGGATCGACTGGCCATGCGCGTGGAGGTCGATGAAGCCCGGCGCGACCACGAGCCCTGTCGCGTCGATCACCTGCTCGGCGCCGCCGAGGCCCGTGCCGACCGCGGCGATCTTGCCGTCCATCACCGCCACATCGCCAATGGCATCCATCCCGCTCGCGGGATCCACCACCCGGCCGCCAGAGATCACCAAGCCGCTCATGTCAAAACTCCGCATGCTATTGCCAGAACCTCCGAAGGCCCGGCAGCAGCTCCGGAGGCGCGGAGCGCATAGTGCAGATTTTGGGGAGAACGACTACCGCCACTGATGCCGATGCTGCATGCGCTCGCGACCTCGCGGCATGTCTTGCCCGAAGGGCAACGGACCAACAAGCCTCCGGTAGAACGATGGAAAAGATCGCTATAAGGTTGCCGTCGCGGCAGGTCGCGTTGCCTGCGTCGGGATCATCGGCCAAGTGTGTCGTGCAAGGGGGCGAAATGTCTGCAATGTCAAATCAGGGCCTGCGCATCGGCTGCAGGGCAGCTTTGATCATCTTCATCGTCGTCTCGGCGGCAAGCGCGTTTGCGGCCACCCCACAAGACCTGAACGATTGTCAGGACAGCACCGATGTCCCGCGCATGATGGCAGCGTGCAGCAGCCTCTCCCAGGACGCCAGACTACCTCCCGGTGCAAGATCCATGGCATTGCTCAAGCATGGCTTCGGAAATTTTGCACTCGGCAACATGGATGCGGCTCAAGCCGACTTCACCGAGGCGGTCAGGCTCAACCCGAAGAACAACTACGCTCATCACGAGCTGGGACTGACCTTGGCCAAAAAGGGCGACACCACACGCGCAATCGCTTCTCTCACCGAGGCCATCAATCTTGATCCCTCAGGTGCCGCAAGCCGGTTCATTCGCGGGCAGATTTATATGTCCGAGGACAGGCTGGACGAGGCGATCCGGGATTTCACCGATGCCATCAGGCTTGGACCCGACAAGAACACCACCTTTGCCAAAGACCAGGAGGTGAGTCGTCCGGAGGCCGATCGCGTCGCGACTGACTACTACGCGGCCCGGGGAGATGCGTACTATCGGAGAGGCGATTTCAGGGATGCCGCTTCGGACTATGACCGGGAGGCGCGGTTTTCCGATCCCGATGGCTACGGCGTGATTTGGGGATCGGTGGCGCGGATGCAGGGACGATCTGCCGATGCGGGCATCGCGCTGTCTGCTGCACTCGACAAGGGCCAGCTCAGGGATTGGCCGAGAACCGTTGGCGAATTGCTCGTCGGCCGGATCACTCCCGCCGCAGCCCTGGCTTCGGCCAGGAATTCAGATCAAACCTGCGAGGCGCACTATTACGGTGGGATTGTTCAGCTCAAGGCCAACGACACAGTCGCGGCCCGGAACGAGTTTGCGGCCGCGCGAGACGGATGCCCGACCTCGTTTCGAGAGTATCGTGCCGCCATTGCCGACCTGAAGCGATTGCAGGCGCAGTGATCGCAGAGGCGGAGAAAGCGACCGGCAAAATCCTGCGCGAGGAATTTCTCGTTCCGCTCAAACTGACACCCTACGCGATCGCGGCCGCCCTGAACGTGCCGCGCACCCGGATCGGGCACATTGCGCGCGAGGAAAAGCCCGTCACGGCCGATACTGCGCTGCAGCTCGGAAAATTCTTCAAGACTGGCGCTGCGTTCTGGATGAACATTCAGACGCGCTTCGATCTGGAAACGGCCGTCGGCGTGATTATCGACACCCACGAGCACACCGGCATGGCCGAGATCCTTATGAAGAGAGAACACCGAGTTCGATGGTATGCCCTGGGCGAGAAGATCACCTTTAACTCCGCCGAGATCGCCTTCGCCTGCAACATGTTTGCTAGCGACTTGGCGTCGAAGCTACCGACCTTGCCCACCGTGGCCGTGCCATCGACTACGGGGGCAATCGCTGCTCAGCGATTACCTGAACCGGCGGAAAGGCAACGCAATCTGCCACGTCGAACAGCACTTCCATGCTTCGATCAAACGATCGCGCAAAAGCAATCGCGTCATCACGCCGCTCATCGGCGATGCGCAAGCCGAGCGTACAATGCGGCGTCCATGCCCCGGGCCGGTAATGAGGGCGGCAATGCGCCGGGTCGATTGCGGCGCTGACGGAGCTGTGGATGCGGGTTAGCGCCTCATTGGAGTTCGGCTCCGCCCAGAGAACGAGAGGCGAGCCTGCGAACCAACGAATCCGTTTGAACTCGATGCGAAATTGCGCTTCGCCAGCGACGGCCGCCAGCATGGCCGCCCATGCTATCTTTTCGTCGATCGCAGGCGAGTCGTAGATCGCAAATGTAAAATGTGGCCGGTAGCCAAGGGTGCGCATCGAAGGCTCGACTTCGAACGCTACGACCTGATCCCACAGCCGCTCGATCTCACTTGCTGAATTGTTATCGGCTCGAACGTTGATCGCCAATGCCACAAGCGCTCACCCAGCGGGGGGAACAATCAAATCGAGATCAAGGGAAGGTAGCTTCAAGGCAATGGCGCTCCCTAGGGGAATCGAACCCCTGTTTCAGCCTTGAGAGGGCCGCGTCCTAACCGCTAGACGAAGGGAGCGTGAGGGACAGGACATAGCCGCGAAATTTGCCGACGGCAAGCCTCGATGGGGTACGAAAATCCCGGATATGCACGGTCAATGCGGCTCAAGCTTAATTGCGGGGCAGGCCGCCGCGCCCCGCGAAACTGCCGGGAACACTCACGGCTGCTTCAGTTTCTCGATCGCCGCAGCGCCGGCGGCCGGCTCCAGGCGGAACAGGCCCGCGCCCGCAAAGGCTGATTTGAACGGCGAAGAGGACCGGATCTGCTGGCCGCTGCTGCCGGCGAAGGCCTGGTTGAGGAGGTCCTGGCCGATGGCGCCCGTCCGCTGCACCCCGACGCCGAAATAGTAGGTCTTGCCGGCCTCGACGGGGACCTCGACCTCATAGTCCGTCATCGACATCTTCATGTGGGAGGCGATCTTGTGGACGCCCGGCGGCCGGTCGACGAAGAAGAACGTCCCCATGTCGACCTTTCCGACGGACTTGCCGTCGATCAGGATTTCCGACGAGGCTGCCATTCCGCCCATCGCGCCGAAAATGCCCTTCTCGCGCAGGAAATAGAGCCTTGCGTTCCGCGAGCCCGTTGGCTTGGCCTGCGCCGCGGGTTGTTTGGCCGGTGCGGCAAGTCCAGCCTGCCTGGCTGGCGCTGTGGGCTGCCTGGCCGGCTCTGCGAGCGCCGCAAATCCAGCGCATCCGTACGTTCCGACAACGAGTGCAATTGCGACGACGCGCGACTTGATACGTCCCATTCCCAGTCCCAGCCCAACTTCCCAAGCCCAAGAGCTAAATCAGAAGTTGCGCGGCAAGACAAACTGGACCGGAGAACGATCAACAGCCGCGGCCGGCCCTACGGCTCATTGGCAAATTTCAGCTTTCCGGCCGGCTTCAGGGTGTGGGCGTCGAAGGTGCGGATCTCGATGACGCCGCCCACGTCCAGCGTGACCACGAGGCGGTCGCCGGCGACCCCGGTCGAGACGATCCTGGCGCCCTTGGGCAGGGCGGCGGTGACGTCACCGGCCATTTCGGACGCCCTTCCCTCCGACTTGAAAAGGCGGTAGCCCACCGCAATCAGGACGGCGCAGATTGCCAGCGCCGTGGTCAACCCCGCGATCAGCATCATCCGCCGCACCCGCGCGAACAGCGCGGCCTGCTCGGGGCTCGGTTCGGGAACAGCGGTATCAGACGTCGTCATGGATAGCTCAGGCTCTGCGCAAAGGTTGGAAGTTGTCGTCGCCGGCGACGAGGGCTCGGCTCGGCTTGACCGCGTGCTGGCGGCGCACCTCACCGACCTGTCGCGATCGAGGCTGAAAGCCCTGATTTTGGCGGGCGCGGTGAGCCTCAAGGACGCCGCGATCCGCGACCCCGCTTATCACGTCACATCCGGCGATACGATCACAATCGACGTGCCGGAGGCGGCCCCGCCCGAGCCCAAGGGCGAGGATATCGCCCTCGACATCGTGTTCGAGGACGACGACATCGTCGTCCTCAACAAGCCGAAGGGCCTCGTCGTGCACCCCGCGGCCGGCCACGAGACCGGCACGCTGGTCAACGCGCTGATCGCCCATTGCGGCGGCTCGCTCTCCGGCATCGGCGGGGTACGCCGGCCCGGCATCGTGCACCGGCTCGACAAGGACACGACCGGGCTGATGGTGGTCGCCAAGAACGACCTCGCCCATGCCTCGCTCACCGCGCAATTCGCCGACCACGGCCGGACGGGCGCGATGCGCCGCGGCTACATGGCCTTCGCCTGGGGGCTGCCAGGACGCCACCGCGGCACCGTCGATGCGCCGATCGACCGCCACCCGTATGCGCGCGAGAAGATGGCGGTGCGCCAGGGCGGCCGCGAGGCGGTGACGCATTGGGAGCTTCTGGAGAGTTTTGCGGGGCGTGACGGCAAGCCGATCGCCTCCCTGCTCGCCTGCGAACTCGAGACCGGACGCACCCACCAGATCCGCGTCCACCTCGCCCATATCGGCCATCCCCTGATGGGCGACGCCGTCTATGGCCCGCACTTCAAGACCAAGGCGAACCACCTCGGCCCGGAGTCGCAGGCGACTCTGGCCACGCTTGGACGGCAGGCCCTGCATGCCTATTTGCTGGTATTGGAGCACCCGAGAACCGGAGAATTACTCCACTGGGAAGCGCCTCTGCCGAAGGATTTGCTTCTCCTTCAGGGCGCTCTGAAAGCGGCGCTATGACGCAGGCCGCCTTGGAAAAGCGTTACATTACAAAAAGTTATAGCTGCCACACGGGGACGTGACGTCAGCAATCCTTCCCTTTTTGACCCCCCTTGGGGTATATTGCGCTTGCGTTGGAAATGACCAACGGAACATCGCAGCTACGGCCGGCTTTAACACAGCGGTCGTCTGCCTGGCCCGCCGCTATCGGGGGCCTGAACCTTGGAGGGCTTCATCATGGCCCGTACCGCTGCTTTGCCGGTCCTCAATGGAGAATCCGGCCTTTCTCGCTACCTCGCCGAGATCCGCAAGTTCCCGATGCTGGAACCCCAGCAGGAATACATGCTCGCCAAGCGTTGGCGTGAGCATGATGATCGCGACGCGGCGCACCAACTCGTCACCAGCCATCTCCGCCTCGTGGCCAAGATCGCCATGGGCTATCGCGGCTACGGCCTGCCGATCTCCGAGGTCGTCTCGGAAGGCAATGTCGGCCTCATGCAGGCGGTGAAGCGTTTCGAACCCGAAAAGGGGTTCCGTCTCGCCACCTACGCGATGTGGTGGATCAAGGCGTCGATTCAAGAGTACATCCTGCGTTCCTGGTCGCTCGTGAAGATGGGCACCACCGCGAACCAGAAGAAGCTGTTCTTCAACCTGCGCAAGGCGAAGAGCAAGATCAACGCGCTGGACGAGGGCGATCTCCGCCCCGACCAGGTGAAGATCATTGCCAAGCGCCTCGGCGTCACCGACCAGGACGTGATCGACATGAACCGCCGCCTCGGTGGCGACGCGTCGCTCAACGCTCCGATCCGCGATGACGGCGAAGCCGGCGAATGGCAGGACTGGCTGGTCGACAACACGCCCAACCAGGAAGCCATGCTGGCGGAGCACGAGGAGTATGACGAACGCCGTGACGCGCTGAACGGCGCCATGGGCGTGCTCAACCCGCGCGAACGCCGCATTTTCGAGGCTCGCCGCCTCGCCGATGAGCCGATGACGCTGGAAGACCTTGCCGCCGAGTTCGGCGTGTCGCGCGAGCGCGTCCGCCAGATCGAAGTCCGCGCCTTTGAAAAGGTGCAGGCCGCGGTCAAGGGCACGATCGCACGGGCGGAACAGGCCGCACTGGAAGCCGCGCACTAAGCGGGCTTTCGCGGTAGATATTGGCGGATCGACAAGAGGCAGAAAGCCGGCGGCAACGCCGGCTTTTTTGTTTGTGGCGATGCTCTGTTTGAGTGATCCGCCGTGCCTTCTCTGCGCGATGCGACGCGCGCCGTACCTCCACACTCGCTGTCGTGCCCCGGCTTGAACCGGGCGATGACAGCGGTGGTTGTGGCGGAAAGTCTTACCAAGTGAGATCGCCATCACAGTCTCCTTCCCCTGGCCGACATAGAACCGGGCTTGCCTTGAACCCGCGCGTCCGGTCAACCGACCCAGAATGATCGGGCCGGCGGCCTCAACTGAACGGACACCAACCGTGTCGATCATCCTGCAATCCACCGTCGGCGGCTTCTCCGCCCAGTTCATGCGCAAGCTGCCGCTGGTCGAGCAAGCGATGCGCGAGCACGGGCTCGATCCCGCGGAGTTCGTCATCTCCAAGGACTATGCCTCGACCGCGACGATCCCGCTCATGGGCCCGTTCTTCTATAATTACAGCGTGTTCTTCGGCGACGAACAATTCACCGTCACCGAGCCGAACGACATGGTGTTCCTGGACTACTTCTTCAAACGCGTGCTGGCGTCGGACGGCCCGCCGGAATTGCCACGGCGGCCGGGATTGATGCGGCGGCTGTTCGGATGGATGGCGCAGCCGGTTTAGCTCGTCATTCCGGAGCGCGTCATGGATGCTTCCCGCTCAATCGTCCTTGTCGATCACGCTTGCCGCAGGACGCTTGCTGATGTATGTGCTGCCGCCCGGCGCGATATCGCGCCTTTGTTGTTCAGCGCAACCAAGGGAGGCGGCATGAAAAGTAGATCGATACGTTCTGACCGCCGACCTCTTTGATCGGCAATCGGTCATAAGCTGAACGCCGCTTCGCGGCTGTTCTCCATTCATTGCATCTGGCTGCGAGGGGCGCGACGCAACAAGGCGTCGCGCCGTGTCGTCATGTATTTGCGGTTCGTTACACCGCTCATCCACCCGCACAGTCGCGTGGAGAGCGGCTTCTTTCGTGCGTCCTGGTATGTCCAGCGAAACAACTGTCCGGACTGGATCCGGCATGAGCTCTCGGACCAGTTCAATTGGTTCGCGCAGCATCTGCCGCTTCCTGGACGCATCGCGCGTCACTTCAAGCGGCGCGATTCGATCTGGGGCATTTGCTGGTTCGATCCTCAAGCCCGCGAGGCTGTCAGCCGCGCGCGCTACTGCGCTTGGCTGCTCGAGGAGGGTGGCCTGCCGGTGCGCACGATTACAACCTCGCGCCAGCGCGAAGTGATCTGGCGCGACGCGCACCAGATCGTCACGAAGCCTTCCGCCGATCTTCCCAAGGCATTCCCCTGAGCCTGGGAAGACCGGTGGACTTGGGATGGCGATGAGAGCCGATAGCGATCGCTCTCGATGGCCGTCCGGCACCGGAGGTTTCGGCCTTTGGTTGCCGGACGCGCCTGCTCGTCACTCCCCCCAAATCCGCGCCAGCGTCGCGAGCCAGCAGCCTTCGCAATAGCGGGCGTCCTTGTAGTCGATCCAGTTGTGCGCATAGACGTGGTCGAGCGGGATGCCGTAGCGCGCGCGCAGCACCTTCACGAGGATCTTCCAGGCCGCGACCTGCGCCTCGGTCGGGCCCGCGGTGACATCCGGATAGTTGCCGGCGAACTCGACGCCGATCGAGTTGTCGCGCACCACCTGGCGATAGGTCGATCTGTTGTCGATATACTTGTTGTCGTTGCGGTTGGCGCCGTCGCCATGGGTCGGCACGAGATTCTCCGCAACCGCCCAATAAACCGTGCCGTCGGTCTCGACCCACACGGTGACGCCGCGGCGCGTCGGGTTCTTCGATTGCTCCGCCGCGCCACCGCGCGCCGAGCCTGCCGGCCCCTCGGTCTGGTGCACGATGATGTTGCGCCAGGGATGGGCGTCGCGGACATCGCCCCATGGCGCGAGCCAGACCATTTTCAGGCCGGGAATGTCAGGCGTGCCGGAGACGCGCGCGATCTTTGCGAGCTCGGCATCCGTCGCAGCGGCTGGGGTCAACAGAAGAAGGGCGGCGAAAAAAGCCGCGGGCAGGCGGAGGATCATCATACGGGTCCAAGGCGGGCCCAAATCCTAGCAGGCTTCATGCGAATTTGCGCGTGGCCTCGCCGAGCCCGGGCCGCTCAGGCGAGAGCGGCGGAGCCGGATCGTAGACGGCAAAGTCGTTCTTGCCGTTTTTCTTGGCGTCATAGAGGGCGTGGTCGGCATGGGCGATGAGGCGGTCCGGAAACTGGCCGATGCCGCGGTCCCATTCGGCAACGCCGATCGAGATCGCGATCGGGATGTCCCTGGTTGTACAGGCCGCGGCGTCCTGGCGGCAGACCTCAAGCACGCGGCGGGCGATCGCGGCAGCCTCGCGCAGGGACGAGGACGGCAGCACGACGCAGAACTCGTCGCCGCCGGTGCGGGCCAGCATGTCGCCCGGCCGCAGCCGCGTTTGCGCCATCAGGGTGAAGTGCCGCAAGCAGGCATCGCCCGCGGCGTGACCATGGGAGTCATTGATGGCCTTGAAGCCGTCGAGATCGATCACCAGCAGCGAGAACGGCTCGCCGCTGCGCTCAGACCGGGCGCATTCCTCGGACAGGCGCTGCAACAAATGGCGCCGGTTGGCGACGCCGGTGAGATCGTCGAGCAGCGCGAGGTCGGCGACCTCGTTGCGCAGGCGATCCATCGCCATCAGCAGGAAGCCGAAATTGAGCGTCATCGACAGGAACAGGAGGCCCAGCACCATGACGCCATGAGCCTGACCGCCGGCGCGCGCCGAGAAATCGTGGCCGAGCAGATTACCCAGCGTGCGAACCGCAAAGATCCCGATGATGGTGAGGATGACGATGCCGGACAGCCGCGCGCCCGGGCTGACGCGGCCCTCCGGCGGCGCAAGGAGCAGACGCAGCGCCAGCACCAGCGGCAAGGCCTGGCCGAGCGTGTAGCTGAGCATGCGCAGCTGCATGTGCTCGAAGCCGACCATGAAGAACACGACGCCGGCGAGGCTTAGCACCCCCGTTGCGGCCATGACGCGCCATGAGACCGGCCGGTCATAGAAGCGCTGAATGCCCATGGCGGCGAGGCAGCTCGCCGCGATGATACCGGCAGCGCCGACAAGAAGCGGCAGGGGAGAGGCGACGAACAGGCGGACTAGGGCCGTCATCGCGCCGGCGGCGCCGACGAACGACGATGCCATCCAGAACCGCGCGGCCGCAAATTTCGGATAGGAGCGCGTCACGTAGGCCCAGATCAGGCCAAGCGCCAGGAAGTTGACGACGAAGACCGTCCAGAGTGTCGGTACGTTCAGCATGGCGCGTGCGGCACGCGCAGCGTCGCACCCCCCATCTCTGGCAGCCGTTCGTCCATGACCCTTCCCCGCGTTCTTGCGGAGAAGAATGCGCGGATTGCACTTAACGGAACCTCACTGCGATCTGCGAAAGCTCGCCCTTGGTTTTGGATTCATGAACAGTGCGCCGCGATTATCGGATCATTAGGCATGTCGCGGTCTCCCTGCGCGGCCACGCCGATGCGCATCGCGATGCGGATTCGTGGGCAAAAATCACCCGAAAACGCATCTGAGCTGTGGATAACGTAATGACACAGATGTGACAGCACGGGGCAGCCGCCCGCGAATCTGCTGAGTTTGTGGTCGAGGATGTTGCGAGGCTGGCCCTCCGCCGAGCATCCCTCGTGTCGCGTTTAACCATGAACCCTTGAGAGGATACTATGGCTAAGAAAGCGAAGAAGGCGAAGAAGGCGACGAAGAAAAAGGCCAAGAAGGCCGCCAAGAAGAAGTAGCCAGCATGTTCTTTGCCCGGGTGGAGCCTCGCTCCGCCCGGGCGTCGGGTAAGGTCGAGAGAGTTTGAGGATGGCGGGCGCAAGGCCCGCTTTTTTATTGGCCGCACTCTGCTGCGGCGTCTCCCCGCAAGCGGGGAGAGATGAAGGAGAAGCCTAGCGCTCCGCAAACGCCAGCTTGGCACCAAGCGCCGCAAAGCCGGCGGCAAAGCTGCGGCGCAGCCAGGCCATGACACGCGGGCGGGAGATGACGCGATCGCGTACCGACGCCGCACAGAGACCGTAGAGGACGAACACCGCAAAGGTCATAGCCATGAAGGCGCCGCTCAATTCCAGCATCCGCGCCAGCACATGGGCTTCATCCACCGCAATGAACTGCGGCAGAAAGGCCAGGAAGAAGATCGATAGTTTCGGGTTGAGGATGTTGATCAGGAAGCCGGTGACGATGACGCGGCGGCTCGACCGCTCCTTGATCTCGCCATCGACCGCGAGCGCTCCAGTCTCACGCAGCGCCTGCCAGGACATGTAGAGCAGATAGGCGACGCCGCCCCATTTCAGCGCGGCAAAGGCGAGCGCGCTGGTATGCAGCACCGCGGCAAGCCCAAGCATCGCAGCTATCATGTGCGGCACGATTCCGAGCGTGCAGCCGAAGGCGGCAGCGATGCTCGCGCGCGAGCCGCGGGTCAGCGCCGCAGCCAGGGTGTAGAGCACGCCGGTGCCGGGCGAGGCGACGACGATGAGCGAGGTAAGCAGGAAGGACAAGGTCATGGGCAGACCCTATCACCGCGCCTCACGGCAAGAAAGCGAGCCCCCGGATCAATCGTCAGGACAGCTGCGCGAGCTCGGCCTCGCGGAGCACGTCGAGCGGAGCCCACGGCTTGGCCCAGAATTTTGCGCCGTCGGGTAACGGCTGCGCCAAGGGACGGCCGGAGGTGACGACGATATCGAGCTTTGGATTGCGGTCCTTGGCGACGTGCGCGAGCTCGACCCCGGTCATGCGCCCCGCAAGCTGGACGTCCGTCAGCATCAGACAGAGCGCGCCGGCGCTTCTGTCGAGCACCCGCTGGGCAGCCTCGGCGCTGTCGCACTGGATGACCTGGTAGCCGCTCTCCTCCAGCAGAAGACTGAGCATCTCCCGTTGCATGACGTCGTCTTCGACGATCAACGCCGTGGCGCGAAATGGTTCTGCCTGTCCCATGGGGCTGCTCCAGTGCTTGCTTGCGTAACCTATGTTAAGGAGCCAGTTCGCCGGTGGTTCAGTTCCATCATGAAAAATGTAGATCATAGTTCCACACGACCGGCTTGACGGGGGGACATCATGACTGCCATTCGCGGCGCCGCCGCCATCACGGGAGCGGCGAGCGGCATTGGCCGCGCGCTGGCGATCGAGCTCGGAAGTCGCGGCTGCGATCTCGCGCTCGCCGACCGCGACGAGGCCGGATTGAAGACGCTCGCCGCCGAGATCGGTGCCGCACGCAAGGTCAGCGTGCATCGCGTCGACGTCAGCGAGCCCGGCGACATCGCGGAGTTCGCGCGTGATGCGATCGCGGCCCATCCCGCGCTCGGCATCGTCATCAACAATGCCGGCGTGGCGCTGATGGGGACGTTCGAGGAGATCGACCAGGCGCAGATGGAGTGGCTGTTCGACATCAATTTCTGGGGCGTGGTGCACGGTACGCGCGCTTTCCTGCCGCACCTGAAGACGCTGGCAGAGGCGCACATCGTCAACGTCTCCTCGATCTTCGGCATCATCGCGCCGCCCGGACAGTCGGCCTATGCCGCCGCCAAGTTCGCGGTGCGCGGCTTTTCCGAGAGCGTGCGGCACGAGCTTGCGGTCGCGGGCAGCCCCGTAAAACTGTCGGTGGTGCATCCCGGCGGCGTCGCCACCGCCATCGCGCGCAATTCGCGCACCGGGGTCGGCGTCACCGACAATGCGCGCCGCGCGCAATCGATCGAGCGGTTCGAGAACGCGGCAAAGACCACGCCGAAAGACGCCGCGCTGCGCATCATCAAGGGCATCGAGAACAACCAGCCCCGCATCCTGATCGGCAACGACGCCCGCTTCATGGACATTTTGCAGCGCTTTCGCCCCGGGACCTATTGGGCGCCGTTGCAGCGGAAGCTGGAGAAGATGGCAAAGGGGACGGCGAAGTAGGCGTGACGCGACGGCATCGCCGCTGCGTGCTCCGCTGTCGCCACACCACCGCTGTCATGCCCCGGCTTGACCGGGGCATCCAGTACGCCGCGGCTTCTCGGTTCTAGCCGCGCCTCCTCTGGAATACTGGATCGCCCGCCCCAGTACGCAAGTGCGCACAAGGCGGGCGATGACACCGAGTATGTGGTCACTGCCCCGCCAGCCGATCCGCAAAATAGCCGATCGTCTTGCGGTAGATCACCGCTCTGTTCCACTCCCGCATCGCCTCGAAATTGGCGGTGCCTTCGCCGTAAGGCTGGCCCATCTTGAAGCCGCTGGTGTGAAGCAGGTTCGCGGTCGAGGCGAGCACGTCGGGCACGCTGTGGCGCAGATCGACGTGGCCGTCGCCGTCGAAATCGACGCCGTATTTGATGTAGGACGACGGCAGAAACTGGGTCTGGCCGATCTCGCCGGCATAGGCGCCGATGAGGTCGCGCAGCGGCAGGTCGCCGCGCTGCACGATCTTGAGCGCGGCGAGCAGCTCGCCCTGGAACAGCTCGGTGCGGCGGCAATCATGCGCGAGCGTGGCGAGCGTGCGGATCACCGGCAGCTTGCCGATGTCGCCCTTGCCGAAATCGCTTTCCAGCCCCCAGATCGCGACCAGGATATAGCGGGGCACGCCGAACTGCTGCTCGATGCGCGAGAGCAGCGCCGCGTGGCGCTGCAACAGTGCCTTGCCGCCATTGATGCGGCCAGGGCCGACGCGGGTCGAGACATACTGTTCAAAGCTCTTGTTGAAGGTGTAGCGCTGGCGCCGGTCGAAGGCGAGCACCGCGCCATCCTGGGCGATACCGCTGAAGGCCGCGCTGGTCACGCTCGCCGAGACGCCGGCTCCTTGCGCCTCCGAGCTCATGCTGGCGACGAAGCTGTTGAAGTCGCCGCCGCAACGCGCGGCCTGCGCCGATCCGCCGGCCAGACAGAGGATGAAGGCGGTGGCCAGGGCGAGTCTCGACATGCGGGAAAATCCTTTGAAGAATGAACGCGGAAGCGCGCGATCATGCCCGGGAACCGGATTCGCGTCAAAGCGGCAGATCCTCGCCAGAACCGATCGTCAGAACCGATCGTATCTTGGCCGCGACAAATGAATTGCGCTCGCCCCGTCCCCAACCGATCGAGATCACCATGCCCATTCCGCACCGGATGCTCGCTGTCCTCGCCCTGCTCTCCTTCACCGCCACGGCCGCCGCCGCGCAGACCCGCGATGTCGCAGGCAGCCGCGACTATCCCGGCATCGGCCGCTTCACCGGCAGCGTCATCACCGGCTACGTGACGAAGGATTTTGACGCCGCACGGATGCAGGCGGCCGCCTTTAGGGACGGCCAGCCGGCAGATGCGCGGCGGCTCGAAGGCCGCATCTTCCGCATCGCCTATCGCACCAATCCCGGCCCCTCGATCCTGGAAGTGTCGCGCAATTTCGAGACGCAGCTTGCGAAAGCCGGCTTCGAGACCTTGCTCGCCTGCGACACCGACGCCTGCGGTGCGATTCCCTTCACCGAGGCGATCGACACGCTGCCGGTGCCGCAGATGTGGGTCGACGGCTTCAACTACCGCTATTTTGCCGGCCGCAAGACCGAAGGCGGGCGCGAGACCTATGCCAGCGTCATCGTCAGCCAGAACAACCAGGACATTTATGCGCAGGTTACAGTCGCCGAGCTCGGCGCCATCGCGAACAAGATGGTCGATGCCGCCGCGATGGCGAAGGGTCTTGGCGAGACCGGTCACATCGCGCTCTACGGCATCTATTTCGATACCGACAAGGCGGTGCTGAAGCCGGAGAGCCGCCCGACGCTGGAGCAGATCGCAAAGCTGCTGACGAGTCAGCCGCAGCTCAACGTCTTCATCGTCGGCCACACCGACGGCCAGGGCGCTTACGAGTACAATCTCGATCTCTCGAAGCGCCGCGCCGAAGCGGTCGCAGCCGAACTCGTGAAAAGCTTTCGGATCGCGCAGACGCGGCTGCGCACCGCCGGCGTCGGATTGCTGGCACCAGTCGGTTCCAACGCTACGGACGCCGGCCGCGCGCTCAACCGGCGCGTGGAGCTGGTGGCGCCGTAACGGCCTCACTCATCTTCCCACCTGCGCTCCGAGTATCTGTTGAATGGCGTTGTCGGTGGAGAAGTGGCTCGTCGTAGCGGAACTCGTCACGTGTACGCAGTGAGATGTGCAACCACGGATATGGAACTCGTTCGCACAATGGAACACAACCTGTGCACGCGGACGGAAGACGTGCAGGCGAACGCGCATTTTTACAAAGCACGCACCTCTCGTTGCGTTGCGAGAGCGGGAAATATGAACAAAGTGATTTGGCCATCCAAACAATTGCTTTGATGCGCATCGAAACCAGATGTCGCGATCAGCGCATATCTGACGCGCTCGATGCGACATCACGGCGTCAACGATTTGCCTTGCCACGCTATGGCGCAAGTTATAGTATTCTATTCTAGGTTGTCGCCCCGCCAGCCCCGGGCGACGCTGAAGACCAAAAATAAACGGCGGGCTTTGCGGCCCGCCGTTTGTTGAGCGAAGGGTTGCATCGGATTTTACGAAGCGCCGGACGCATCCGAACATCCAGCAAACGGACTTCATCGATCGATTGCGCAGCCGAGACCGCCGCGACAGGTCCGTGTGACCACCGGAAAACCCGCCAAAGTCATTTGACTATAGCGCCCTGATCGACGACAAGCCCGCCATGGCCAAAAAACCTGGAACCAATCCCAAGGGCGAGTTCGCCTTTTTCAACGTCTTCTACGAAGACGGCTCCCAACGCTCCAACCGGCGCGTGCCTGCGGAGCTGCTCGGAGGCCTGGACGGCGACGAGCCCGCGCGCGGTTTCATCATGGAGCAGGACCGCGAGATCGCGGAAAAGTCCGGCCGCCCGCCGCTGGCAATCAAGACCCTCGACCGGGTCGGCGCGAAGAAGAAGTAGGCTCCGTCCGACTCGCGAAGCGTCGGCACAAATAGAAAACGGCGGGCTTTCGGCCCGCCGTTTTCGTTTGGATGAATGCCCGGGACTGGCCCGGGCACGACGATCCGAATTAGTTGTCCAGGAACGACCGCAACTTCCGGCTCCGCGACGGATGCTTCAGCTTGCGCAGCGCCTTCGCTTCGATCTGGCGGATACGTTCGCGGGTGACCGAGAACTGCTGGCCGACTTCTTCCAGCGTGTGGTCGGTGTTCATGCCGATGCCGAAGCGCATGCGCAGCACGCGCTCTTCGCGCGGGGTGAGCGAGGCGAGCACGCGCGTCGTGGTCTCGCGCAGGTTCGACTGGATCGCGGCGTCGATCGGCAGGATCGCGTTCTTGTCCTCGATGAAATCGCCGAGGTGTGAATCCTCTTCGTCACCGACCGGGGTCTCGAGCGACAGTGGCTCCTTGGCGATCTTGAGGACCTTGCGGACCTTCTCCAGGGGCATGCCGAGCTTCTCGGCGAGCTCTTCCGGGGTCGGCTCGCGGCCGATCTCGTTGAGCATCTGGCGCGAGGTGCGCACGATCTTGTTGATCGTCTCGATCATGTGCACGGGGATGCGGATAGTGCGCGCCTGGTCGGCGATCGAGCGGGTGATCGCCTGCCGGATCCACCACGTGGCGTAGGTCGAGAACTTGTAGCCGCGGCGGTATTCGAACTTATCAACCGCCTTCATCAGGCCGATGTTGCCTTCCTGGATCAGGTCGAGGAACTGCAGGCCGCGGTTGGTGTACTTCTTGGCGATCGAGATCACGAGACGGAGGTTGGCTTCCACCATCTCCTTCTTGGCCTGGCGTGCCTCGCGCTCGCCCTTCTGCACGGAGTGCACGATCTTGCGGAACTCGACGATCTCGAGGCCGGTGAGCGCGGCGAGCTGGTGCACCTCGTGACGGAGGTCCTTGATGCGGTCCTTCTCGATATGGACGAAGTTCTTCCAGCCCTTGGCCGAGAGCTTCGAGACGCGGTTGAGCCAGCGCGGATCGAGCTCGGAGCCGGTGTAGTTGCGCAGGAAGTCCTCACGCGCGACGCCATGGCTATCGGCAAGGCGCATCAGGCGGCCCTCGTGCGACACGAGGCGCTTGTTGATGTCGTAGAGCTGCTCGACCAGTGAGTCGATACGCGCCTGGTTCAGGCGCAGCGACTTCACCTCGACGATAATCTCGTCCTTCAGCTTGCGATATTTGCGTTCCTGGTGCGGCGACAGCGAGGGCCCGTGCGAAGTGCTCTCGAGCTGGTTCTGGATGTCCTGCTCCTGAAGCTTGCGCAGCTTCTTGTAGCTGTCGGCGATCTTGTCGAAGATCTCGACGACCTTCGGCTTGAGCTCGGCCTCGATGGCCGCGAGCGACATCTGGTTCTCGAACTCGTCGTCCTCGTCCATGTCGGCTTCGGCGGCGGCTTCGCCCGGATCCTTCTCGCCTTCGCCGGCATTGCCGGGCGCAGGCGCGGCGCGGAACGGGGTCGGCGACGGCGGCGCGGCGGGCGGAGCGACATGCGCCGGCGCAGCTCCGTTCACGACAGCGGCCTCGCCGCCTTCGGCGGACGCTTCGCCGTTCTCGCCGGTCGGACCGCCGATCATCGCGGTGTTCATGCCGCCCTTGGCGTCGGGCCCGGCATAGGTCGCTTCGAGATCGATGATGTCGCGAAGGAAGATCTTGCCTTCGTTGAGCTCGTCGCGCCAGATGATGATGGCCTGGAAGGTCAGCGGGCTTTCGCAGAGGCCTGCGATCATCGCCTCGCGGCCGGCCTCGATGCGCTTCGCAATCGCGATTTCGCCTTCGCGGGACAGGAGCTCGACCGTACCCATCTCGCGCAGATACATGCGCACGGGGTCGTCGGTGCGCTCGCCCGGCTCGCTCTTCTTGACCTCGGTGACGGCCTTCTGGGTGACCTCGACGAGCTCGTTATCGGTCTCGTCCTCGCCGCCCTCGTCCTTGTCCTCCTCGCCGTCGCTATCGTCGGCTTCGGTGACGTTGATGCCCATGTCCGAGAGCATGGACATGATGTCCTCGATCTGCTCGGGGGAGGTCTGGTCGGACGGCAAAACTTCGTTGAGCTGATCGAAGGTCACGAAGCCGCGCTTCTTGGCCTGCTTGATCATCTTCTTCACGGCCGCGTCGGACAGATCGAGCAACGGCGACGGCGCGTCCTGGGAGTCCTTCTCCGGCGCGTCCGCTGCCTTGTCGTCCTTTTCTTTGTCCTTCGCCTGCAGCGTCTTTGCCTTGGTGGCCATCCATTGCTCCTAAACGCGCTTCATGCAGAAGGCCGAACGGCCCGCCCGCCTGAATTCACTTGAACCTGTTGTTCGACGCTCTCGCTTCGTCAGATCGCGACACGGAAAGGGCGGCGCGGATATCTCTCGCCACCCCGACCTTCTCTCTCGCCGGATTTGCCTAACGCTTCGTGAGCCTCTTTGTCGCAGCGGATGCAGGTGTAGTGCCAACAGCGATTGCGCGGATTCATTCCTGACGCGTCTGTTCTGCCTGCGGCCGCCTGGTGGCCAAAGTGCTACAAGACCGTTAAGCCTCGATTAACCCTGTTTTTGCCGCCAAACCTTGGATTTGGCGAGTCTTTTAGCGGTTCCGGTCCCGGCCGTCCGCATGATTCTTTCATCACACGCTCTTCTGGAACCGGCCCGACAGCTCGCCAAAACCCTCGATCAGGGCCTCGGTACCGTCGACTTCTCCTATCCGAGCCTTGACGTCACGCAGCCACGCCAAATTGGCCTCGCTGGGGTCCTCCCCCAAGGCCAGCTCGGCGTCCTTCAGTTCTCTAAGTAGTGAATGGTATTGCCGATGCAAGGCAACGAGCTGGTGCCAGGTGGAGAGAACGTCGTCCCGGGCGGCGCCCTCGCGGGCACCCCACACCGCCGCGGTCGTGATGCCGTTCTCAACCCTTTGAAGAAGCTGTAAAAATCCGCCCTTTTCGATGTCGGCTCGCATCTTCTCGGCCAGCTCGCCGGGGTCCGGCGAGTGGTGGTGGTCGTTGGCGAAGGCGGCGATGATGCCGGCCCGGAGCTTATGGGCCTCGGGATGGGCCAGCTCCAGGGCGGCGACCTCCTCAAGGTGGTCGTGCAGCAGCCAGGGGTGGTTGATCAGGATTTGCAGGATCAGGGCTTCGCGCCGGGATATGGCGCTGCGCTGGCCCTTCATGATCGGGCTGGCCGCCAGCTGGGGGCTCGCCGCCTGGTAGGGGCCGGAGGGAATAAAGGCGGGACCGGAGGCCCCACGCCGCCCCTGGCTGCCGAATCCCTGACCCCCGAATCGATTCGCCTGTCCCCCGTTGCGCGGCTGGAAGGAGCGGCCGGAATTGCCTTGGAAATTGCCCCGGCCGGCAAAACCGCCGCGCCCGCCCTCAGGCGCGAAGGTGCGTCGAAGCCGTTCGGCAAAATCGTCGCGATAATAGCGCCGCACCACCTCGTCGCGGATGCCGTTGGACAGCTCCTTGACGCGCGCTTCCAGCGCGGCGCGACGCTCGGGCGTGGCAAAGTTGCCGCCTTCGAGTTCGCGCGACCAAATCATCTCGGCGAGCGGCTTCGCCGCAGCAATGACATCCTCGATCGCGCCGCGACCGCCCGAGCGGGCGAGATCGTCGGGGTCTTGCCCTTCCGGCAGCAGCGCAAAGCGCAGGCTCTTGCCCGGCGCAAGAAATGGCAAGGCCAAGTCGGCCGCGCGATAAGCCGCCTTCTGTCCGGCACGATCGCCGTCGAAGCAGAGGATCGGCTCGTCCGCCATCTTCCAGAGCAGCGTGAGCTGGTTTTCGGTCAGCGCGGTGCCGAGCGGCGCCACGGCACCTGCAAAGCCTGCTGTCACCATGGCGATGACGTCGACATAGCCTTCGACCACGATCAGCGCGCTACCATCGTGGGTGGCTTTGCGCGCGGTCTGGTGATTGTAGAGATTGTCGCCCTTGTGGAAGAGCGGCGTCTCCGGCGAGTTCAGGTATTTTGCCGGAACGTCCTTCTCCAGCGCGCGCCCGCCGAAGGCGATGACACGGCCACGCAGATCCGTGATCGGAAACATCACGCGATCGCGGAAGCGATCGTAGGGCACGGGAATGTCGTTGCCGGCAACGAGCAGCCCGGTCTCGATCATGTCCTCGATGGAGACGCCGAGCTTGCCGAGATGCTCCTTCAGCGCGAAACGCTCGGGTGGCGGCGGCGCATAGCCGAGGCGGAACTGCACTTGCGTCGCCGGCGAGATCGCGCGATCGGCGAGATAGCCGCGCGCCTTGGCGCCGGCGCGCGAGGCCAGCGTCTCGGCGAAGAATTTTGCAGCGAGCTCCATGACGTCATGCAGCGTGCGGCGCCGCTGCTCGTGCCGCGCCGCATCCGGCGTCACCGCCGGCAGCGGCAGGCCCGCCATGCCGGCGAGCCGCTCCACAGCCTCGGCGAACGGCAGGCCGTCGGTCTCCATCACGAAGGTGATGATGTCGCCGTGCTTGCCGGAGGAGAAGTCGTGGTAAAATCCCTTCTGGTCGTTGACGTAGAAGGACGGCGTCTTCTCCTGCTGGAACGGCGACAGCCCCTTCCATTCCCGCCCGGCCTTCTTCAGCTTCACGCGCTTGCCCACGACTTCGGAGACCGAAAGCCGGGCACGAAGCTCGTCGAGGAACTGGGGCGTGAAGCGCATGGGCTCTGGGTCTGGCGCGAATCAACGTGAGTCGGGCGAAGGGTTACGGATATAGGCGCGGCCTGCCCAAAAGTCAGGTTTGTCCGGCTTATCCGGGTTATTCGACCTATGCACAGGCGTCATTCCGGGGCGATGCGAAGCATCGAGCCCGGAATGACCGCGGAAAGACTTGAACCCGGACCGGTTCCGCGCTTCCATAGGCCATGTTCAGGATGTTTCGCGGCGGCCACAGCGGGGGCTGGCGTGTGACCTCGATTTCACCCGTGGTGGGCGAGCCCCTGCCCTTCGTGCCGGCGCTGTCGGTGACCGACAGCGAGGCGATTTCATTGCCCCTGGTGCCCTCTCGCAATGCGTGGCGGCTGGTCGGCGTTGCGAGCACGCCGCGCTATACTGAGCGCGCCGAGAAGCAGCAGCTCACCGCGGTGCAGGCCGAGCTCGGCCGGTTAGGGGCCACTTCCGCGGCGCTGATTCCGATCCGCAAATCGGAGGCGTGGTGGGAGCTGACGCAGGAAGAGCGCCGCAAGATCTTCGAGGACAAGTCGCACCACATCGCCAGCACTCTTCGTTTCCTGCCCGCCATCGCGCGGCAGCTCTATCACAGCCGCGATCTCGGCGGTCCCTTCGACTTCCTGACATGGTTCGAGTTCGCGCCCCCCGATGCCTCGCTGTTCGAGGAGCTGGTGGCGATGCTGAGGCAGACCGAGGAGTGGAGCTACGTCGAGCACGAGATCGACGTGCGCCTGGTGAAGGAAGTGCTGTCGGCTTAGTGATCGAACGCCGGCCACGATGAAGGTGCGATCCCTCGCTCCGCTTGCGCGGGAGAGGTGAAGTCCGCATCCGCGCCTAGTGCTCGAGAAAGCGCCCGGACTCGATGCGCGGCAGATCGATGACGGGCCAATTGTAGACGTAAGTCCAGGCCTTCTCCGTGGTGCCATCAGGCAGCGTCACGTCGATCAGCTTGCGCAGATATTCGGTCGGCTCCGGAAAGCCCTCGCCGCAGGCCTCGTACATGTCGAGCTCGCGCAGGAGCTCGTCGGGCACGCGCAATTGAAAAAGCTCACCATGGACGACATCGGAGGCCGCGTTCGACAGCAGCAATCCGGGATAATGCTTCACGAGAACGAGCCGGCCGCGACACGTCGCGTCACCCAAAAAGTCCGCATGTCCTGCAAGCAGCCGCGCCATCGGATGGTCGAAGCCGCGCATCAGGGTGCCGTAGACGAAAAGACGATCGGAGGTCATGGGGTGTCTATAGCCGTCAATCGAGCGAAACGACAGCCGCACATTTCCTCGTCCCAGCGAAGTCCCCGGGGGCAATCGAGATTTGGTCTTGTGATGAATCGCCGGCAACGGCATCGTCTGGCGATCATGATGATTTTGGGTGGACCGACCTGCAAGCGATTGCTGCCCAATTTGGACGGTAACTGCTTTTTCCATAGGCAATCAGGATGGACTTGAACACGGCCGACGCGACCGATCAACTGCTCGGCGCGGGGGACATTCCGCCGGTGCATGAGGTCAATGCGGATGGGGCATCGCCTTTCCTGCTCACCTCGGATCATTACGGACGGATCTTGCCGCGCGCGCTCGGCGACCTCGGCGTCGCGGCAAGCGAGCTGACGCGACACATCGCCTGGGACATCGGCATTGCCGGCGTCGCCGAGCGGCTGGCAAGAATGCTCGATGCGCATCTGATCGCGCAGCGCTATTCCCGGCTCGTGATCGACTGCAACCGCTCGCCCGGCGTAGCAAGCTCGATTCCCGTGATATCCGAGGCGACCGCGATCCCGCGCAACGAGGGCATCTCAGAGGGCGAGCGCGCGGCGCGGCGGCGCGAGATCTTCGAGCCCTATCACCGCCGCATCGATGCCGCGATCGACCGCCGCCTGCACGACACGCGGCCGACGGTGCTGGTGTCGCTGCACAGCTTCACGCCGGTTTATGCCGGCGTCGCCCGGCCCTGGCACATCGCCGCGCTGTATAACCGCGACACCGTGCTGCCGCAGCTGCTGCTGAAACATTTGCGCGCTGAAGGCGATCTCGTCGTCGGCGACAACGAGCCCTATGCGGTGAGCGACCTCAGCGACTACACCATCCCCGTCCACGGCGAAGCCCGCGGCCTCGTCAACACCGGCATCGAGATCCGCCAGGATCTGATCGCGGATCAGTCCGGCCAGCAGCAATGGGCGGAGCGGCTGGCGAGGATTTTTGCGGAGATCGAGCTGGAGTTGCGCAGGGAGAGGCTGGTCGACTAGCTGCCCCGCGTCGCGACGAACACCGCGAGCGCAGCGAAAATCGCAGCGATACCCCACAGCAGCCAGGCGATGCGGACGGGGCCGCTTGTATCGAGCGTTGCCTCGGCCGGGTTGTCGGGATTGACGCGCACCTCGACGGTCGCGCCGTGCTTGTAGCGCGACATCAGCTTCTTCAACATCTCGTCGGACCCGGACTGCGTCCCGGCCGCGACGCGCGCGCATTCATTGGTGTAGCTGATATTCTGATAGCGATAGGTGTAGGTCACGCGCTTGCCGAACATCTCGGTGCCGCGGCGCTCGCCCGGCTCGCTGGCCTCGTGATATTGCTCGATCCCCGACAGCTTGATCGTGCCCGGCACCACCGGCCAGCGCGCCGCCTTCAACGCCTGCCGCCGCACCCCATACCCCATCAGCGCGATGACGAGGCCGAACGCGCCGAAGCCGACGACAAGGCCGGCGAGATCGGGCCGCCCGATGCGGTGCGCAAGGTAGGCATAAGTCTGGTTGAGCCCGAACGCCGAGCCGAACACGATGCCAAACGCGATCGCCGTGCCGATGCCGAGGCAGCCCCACAGCCCCTTGGGCAGGTCGCGCTCGAGCACGGCCTGATCGGGATGGCGCGGATTGTAATAGACGGTGACGATGCTGCCGGCGGGATATTTTGCAAGCTTCTCGGCGACCTCGAAATTGCCGAGGTCCTCGCCGATCGAGATGCGGTTACAGCTCAGCTTGCGGCTGCCGACCGGATATTCGTAAGTCACGTTCGCAAAATTGCGGCTCTCGAGCCGATAGCCTTCCTCGCGGTCGCTGTCGGACACCCTGACCTCGCGTACCTCGGCGACCGAGCGGACGACCTTGCCCGATGCCTGCGGCCAGCTTCGCGCCTCGCGCACCTGCCAGGTCTTCACAACGGAGGCGACCAGTAACAGCCCGAGCGGTGCGAACAGCATCGCATAGACGAACCAGGGCAGATCGGGCACGGCCAAATTCCTTCGTCAGCGGCAATGCCCGATTGGACGCATCGCCGCCGCGAAGGGTTCAAGCGCGAACCGGTACGAGCGAGGTTATTTTGCCCGTGTCAGCGCCAGCCAGATACCGCCGCCGATCATGAAGCCGCCGGAGATGCGCGACATCAGCCGCGTCCGGCGGGCCGAGAAGAATTTTCGCGCACGCCCCGCGGCAAGAGCGTAGAGCGCATCCGTCATCGCCGCGGTGACCATGAAAGTGGCGCCCAGCACCGCGACTTGCGGGAAGTGATCGCGGTTCATGTCCATGAACTGCGGAATGAAGGCGCCGAAGAAGATCAGCACTTTCGGGTTCGACAGCAGCACAAGGAAGCCTTGCAGGAAGAACCCGCCGCGCGGCGGCGCCGGCGGCTCGTCGACATTGAGGCCTTCGACCGGCGCCCAGATCAGCTTGATGCCGAGCCAGATCAGATAGGCGGCGCCGGCAAAGCGCACCCAGTCGAACCAGTAACCCATGGTCGCCATCAGCGAGGTCAGGCCGACTGCGACGATGCCGATGACGATGGCGAGCCCGGCCTGCGCGCCCGCGACATTGGTCAACGCCGCGCGCGTGCCGTGACGCAGGCCGTTGGCGACGACGAGGGTGACGATCGGCCCCGGCAGCAAGGCCAGCGCAATGCAGGCGGCGACGAAGGCGAAATAGGCTTGCATGGACATCATGGGGAGGACTCGCTGAGAGCGGTTTGGCGCATTAATGCATGACACTCACTGTCCGTCCAGCGCCGCGGTCGCCCATACCTTCATCTCCCGCGTCTCCAGGAACGCCAGCGCTGCGCGTTGCACGGCGCCTGCTTCGCCACGCCCCTGGGCCGCAGCGACGAAGAGATCGCAGCGGCGCGAGACGGCGATGCCGATCGCGGCATGGCGGACGTCGTCGAGCATATCGAGATCATAGCGCCTGGCACGGCCGCGCATCTCGCCAAGACCCACCTCCTCGCCCGGCGCGACGGCGGCAAAGCGCGGGCTGATCAGATCGATGTCGGCAACGCGATCGACCTCATCATCGTCGGCGACGCCGCGGTCGCAATTGCAGAAGCCACGCTTGGCGCGCACGTAGAGCTCGGTGCCCGCGCAGGCGCCGTCGCAGCGGAACGCGCGGCCGGCGGGCCAGCCGTCGCGCGGGAACGGCCATGCGATTTCGCGCCAGCCTGCCGATTCCGCCGCCGGCGCCAGCCGATAAGCCCCGACGCCGGACACACCGAGCGCGATGGCCACAGCCGCAATCGCCGCCCCGCGCCGCATCGTCAGTTCCTCGGCAGGCCGGCGGCCGCGCGCGCCGGTCCGGTCAGTTCGAGGATATGCAGACCGGTATTGGCGCGGTCGACGATGTAGATGTAGCCGCGATCGTCGGTCTCGACATTGTTGGTCTGGATCGCGACCTTGCAGCGCTCGCCGCCCTCGACGGGAATGCAGCGCTTGTCTGTGGCCTGCGTGATCGCCGGGATGAAATAGCCGACCTCCTTCGGATGATAGGGATCGCGGATGTCGAGCGCCCGCACGCCCGCATTGAAGAAGGCGATGAAGGCCATCTTCTTGTAATAGACCGGCGCCATGCTCTCGTTCGAGGAGTGCGAGCCGAAGCGGCCGCCGCGCTGGCAGAACTGTCCACCCGCCTCCGGCACGGTGTAGCTCGAGATCATCATCGGCCGCGTCTCGGTGGTGACGTCGGCGAACCACACCATCTGCCGCGCCTCGCCGCATTCGTTCAGAATCGCCTCGTCGACGATCATGACGATGTCGCGGGTCTTGCCGTCCTTGTCCTCGGCGAATTCCGC
Source organism: Bradyrhizobium sp. MI1.7 (assembly GCF_055811795.1). Taxonomy (NCBI): domain Bacteria; kingdom Pseudomonadati; phylum Pseudomonadota; class Alphaproteobacteria; order Hyphomicrobiales; family Nitrobacteraceae; genus Bradyrhizobium; species Bradyrhizobium sp. MI1.7. Next base: position 60,607 of record NZ_JBVVPO010000011.1, on the reverse strand, counting down.
GACCGGCATATCGAGCATCGGGAACGTCGTATGCGCGCCGTTGAAGGCGGACATCGGCATGCGCGAAATCTCGGGATAGCGAAGATTCTCCGGCGTCGGCTCCTTCGGCCCGTTCAGCAACTTGTCGCGATCGACGATCTGCAGGATGCCGCCCTTGTTGGTGCCGTAGCCGAAGAACACGCGATTGCCGTCGGGTCCGGTCGAGATCGGCCCGTGCAATTCGGTCGGCACGGCGCCGGTCGAGCCGGGCTCCTGGCCGGGCAGGCCAAAGTCGCGGATTTTCTGCGGATGCGCGGGATCGCTGAGGTCGTAGACCTGCGTCATGCGCCGCGTGCGCCAGTCCGGCGCGCCGGAGACAAGAAAGGCGATGCCGGTGTCGCACTCCCACCAGCTCTTGTGGGTGTCCTTCAGCCCGCCGATGCGGGTAACGAGCACGGGATTTACGGGGTCGGCGACGTTCCAGATCTCATGCGCCTCGCTGCCGAAGGTGCGGAGCATATAGACCGCATTGGGATCGCCCTTCGGCAGCGACTTGCCGTCGCAAACCCGTACCATCTGCGCGCCGCCGGATTCGTACTTGCCTTCCTGTCCCGGCAGATGCCGCAGATATTTTGGACGCGCGGGATCGGTGACGTCGACGATGGACGTTCCGTTCGGTTCGGCCTGCCCCGTCATCGGGTTGACGGGCGCGGGCACGTCGTCGGTGCCACCGTGATGGCCGATATAGGCGATCCAGCGATCGGCCTGATGATGGATGGTCGGCTGGTACGCGCTGCGCGCCTGCAGGTCGTTGGTGCCGACCAGCTTCATGTTGGACGCTTCCTGCGGCGCGCCGATGGTCTGCTTCTGTTGTGCCTGGGCCGTGGTGCTGCAGGCGAAAAGGACAAGACCTGCTGCGAGTGAGAAGCAACGGAACATCAAAGCTCTCCCGGAACCAATCTGCGTTGGCTGAGCTTCAAGGCTAGCACAGCCATTTCCGGGCGCCAAAGACACCATCTTGACATGCAACCATTTGGTTGCCTATTATCGCCACCATGGATGAGGTCTTCAAAGCGCTCGCCGATGCGTCACGACGGTCGCTGCTGGACAGGCTTCACGCCAGGAACGGCCAGACGCTGAACGAACTCTGCGAAGGCCTCGCGATGACGCGCCAGGCCGTGACCAAGCACCTTGTCATTCTCGAAGAGGCCAATCTGGTCACGACCATCAGACATGGCCGCGAGAAGCTGCATTACCTCAATCCGGTGCCGATCCATCAGATCGGCGAACGCTGGATCAGGAAATTCGAGCGCGGCAAGCTCGCCGCGCTCGGCGAGTTGAAACGTCAGTTGGAGAAGCGCGATGAGTAAGCCCCAATTCGTCTATGTGAGCTATATCGAGACCACGCCGGAAAAGCTGTGGGAGGCGCTGACGTCGAGCGAATTCACCAGGCAATACTGGTTCGGCGCCGAGGTCAGGTCAGACTGGAAGGTCGGCTCCCCCTTCGCGCTCACGCTCGACGGCGAGGTCACCGATTCCGGCGAGATTCTGGAGGCCGATCCGCCGCGCCGCCTGTCCTACAGCTTCAAGCACCAGAAGTTCGAAGAGCTGCGCGGCGAGCCGATATCGCGCGTCGTCTTCACGATCGAACCGTTCGGCTCGCTCGTGCGTTTGACCGTGTTGCATGACGGCTTCGTCGAGGGCGGCAAATATCTCGGCGCCGTCTCCAACGGCTGGCCGGCGATCCTGTCCCAGCTCAAGAGCCTGCTCGAGACCGGCAAGCTGCTCGGCATTCCCCGCGCCGCGCTCAACAAGGGATTCGACGCAAAATGAACCTCGATCAGTTCAAACCACTGACGGTCTACACCATCTACATCGTCTCCACGCCGGAGAAGGTGTGGGAAGCGCTGACCTCGGCCGAGTTCAGCAGGAAGTACTTTTCCGGTTTTGCCGTGGAGATGGAACGGAGGCTCGGCGGGAGTTTCACCGTGCGCGCGCCTGACGGTTCGGAGCACATCTCGGGTGAAGTCTTCGAATACGATCCGCCGAACAAGCTGACGGTGACATGGAACGTCAACTGGCCCGACCTCGTCGCAAAGCTCGGCACCACGCTCGTCACCTACGAGATCGAGCAAGCCGGCGAGGCCGTCCGCCTCACCATGAGCGAACGCCACGACCGCGCGCTCAGCGAAGGCATCCTCTCCGGCGGCCGCACCGGCTGGCCCGCGATCCTGTCGGGACTGAAGAGTTTGCTGGAAACCGGCAAGGCGCCGCAGATCAAAATGACACCGCCAGCGCAGATGCTGGCGGCGTTGAAGGCGATGGGGATCAAGACGCCGTAGCGGCCGAAATCGGCGCTGTTATCGCTTCTTCTTCACCGGCGGTTGAATCTCGTCGATCTTGCGACGGCAATCCCCTTCCGAGTCGTGCGGGCCCGAGACGAAGGTCCCGCTGACCTTGATCGCGTACCAGCCTGACTCCACGCCGAGCCGGAGCGCTTCGTCTGTCTTGACGTGCCGTGGGGAGAGAGTTTGCATCATGTGCTTTCGGTTGGCGTTCGATCTCGTATCGAACCGCTGTGGAATTTTTCAGGCGTCCGCGGCACGCCTGCTGCGTCCGGCTCGCCCGCGGGAAGTGGCAATAAGCGCGACGATCGCCGTTACGACGTCGCGATGAGAAGGCTCCGCCGATGCGAAGAATGAGTCGCTTCAAGTCGCGCGCGAATCGTCGTGACGCAGCGTGTGCGCACAGACGACCGCTCTTTCCGACATTGGCGCACCGTGCGCGCAATCGCCGCAATTAGCTATCGTTTTCTCGCCCGCGCCGCGCTTTTGAAGCGCCAAATGCCGCTCTCGATCGAATAAGGCCGTGAATGCCTTGTGTTCGATCGCTTCGTAGCCATGTTGGGAGCTTGGCCAAGAGAAAGAAGTTTGCATGAAGCTCCGCGTCGGGTTCGAGATGCTGTACGAGTTCCCGCAGCCGACGCCTATGATCATGGTGTTGGGCACGCACTTCACGCGCGCCTCTGATATCGTCGTGCCCGACCTGCTGACCACCCGACCTTCGGTGGCGATCAGTCCCTATCGCGACCTCTTCGGCAATTGGTGCAGCCGCATCGTTGCGCCGGCCGGCGCCTTCCGTCTTGCCGGCGATGGCATCGTTCGCGACAGCGGCCTGCCCGACCCGGTGTTTCCGAACGCGTTTCAGCACGCCGTCGAAGCGCTGCCGGCCGACACGCTCGTCTATCTGCTCGGCAGTCGCTACTGCGAGACCGATCGCCTGTCGGATATCGCATGGAAGTTGTTCGAACAGACGCCGCCGGGCTGGGCGCGGGTCCAGGCCATCTGCGATTTTGTTCATCGCCACATCACGTTCGGCCATGAGCACGCGCGTGCGACCAAGACAGCCCGGGAAGCCTACGACGAAGGCAAGGGCGTGTGCCGTGACTATGCCCATCTCGCCATCGCGTTCTGCCGCAGCATGAACATTCCGGCGCGTTACTGCACCGGCTACCTCAGCGACATCGGCACCCCACAACCATGGCCTGCTGGAGATTTCGCCGCCTGGTTCGAGGCTTTCGTCGGTGGAAGCTGGCACATGTTCGATCCGCGCAACAATACGCCGCGGATCGGCCGCGTGCTGATTGCGCAGGGGCGCGATGCCGCAGACGTCCCGATCGTCCAGACCTTCGGTCCGAATACCCTGCTCAATTTCAAGGTATGGACCGACGAGGTTGCCTGATGACAGACAGCACCCCTGCGCTCACCGCCGATGAATTTGCGTCCTTGGCCATAGTCGGCAAGGGTCAAGGCGACATTCCGCAGGCGCACGGCGAACGTCTGGCCAATCTGGGTTATGCGATCAGGCGGCTCGGCGAACTCGAGCTGACTTCGTCAGGCGCTCGCCGCCTGGCAACGGGCGAATAGCTCGCTTCCGTTGCGTCCGGCTTCCCCTTTACGCCACCGGCACCACCAACCGCCGGTAAAGGTGCCATGTCGCATGTCCGAGCACGGGCAGCGTCACGACCAGTCCGAGAAAGTACGGCAGCGCCGAGACGATCAGCAGCATCACGATCACCGCGGCCCACGAGATCATCGGCAGCGGGCTAGTCACCACCGCGCGTACGCTCGTCACCATGGCGGTGACGAAATCGACCTCGCGGTCGAGCAGCAGCGGAAACGACACCACCGTCAGCGAGAACAAAATCAGCGACAGCGCGGCACCGACCGCATTGCCGATGACGAGGAACAGCAGGCCCTCATTCGTCGTCAGCACCACCGTCATGAATTCCTGCAAGCTCGAGAACGAGGCGTGCAGGCCGAGCAGCAGCGCGATGAGCAGCCGCACCTGGTACATCCAGATCACGAACACGAACAGCGTGACGAAGGCCATCCAGCCGATCTCGCTGCGCGCGCGTATCGCCGACCAGATCGCGCCGAAGGAGACCGGCTCGCCGCATTCGCGGCGACGGCTGACCTCGTAGAGGCCGATCGCGACGAACGGCCCGATCAGCGCGAAGCCGGCCGCAAGGGGATAGACGAGATAGACCATGCCGAAGGCGGTGAGGCAGAGCATGATGGCGATGCCGCCGCCTGCGTAGAGCGCGCCGAAGCAGAGCCCGTAGAGCGGCAGCGCCTGGAAATCGCGCAAACCCTCGACCAGCGCCTCGGCGATGTCGGTCGCCGCCACGGGACGCACCACCGGATCGACTTTGCCCGAGATCGACATGCGGCTCCCTCTCCTCATCACCGGCACGATCTCCGTCGCGCGCGATCCCGATATTAGCGCCCTCGCGACCGGCGCGCACGCGCGCGTTGATTGCGGGATGACGGTATCCCGGGAGGCCCGACACCAGCCCGACAGGGCCTCGCGGGCGAACTTTCCGGGGACTCATCCGTGATGTACGCGGCCGAAATCTTTCCCCGCGGGGCTTTTTCGGCGGATGCCTATGGACTGAGCGGAGGGTGGTGCCGCAGATTGCATCTTCGAACCAGCACGCGCGACGACCAAATTGGACCGCCCGACCGATGAGCTTGCGTACCCGGCTACTGATACTCGTCATTGCGGCCATGCTGGTGCCGGCCATCCTCGTCGGCTTACGTTTCGTGCAAAATCGCAGCAGCGAAATCAACGCAGCCCTGGCCAATCTGACCGCGACAGCCGACGACATTGCGAGCGACCTGGACGAGAAGATCCAGGGCACCGCCCAGCTTCACTATGGTCTCGCCCGTGCACGCGACCTCGACACGCGCGACAAGGCGGCGTGCTCGGCGTTCCTGTCGGAAGTGCGCGAGGAATACCCACAGTTCACCGGGATATTGACCATCGATCCCGACGGCAGCCTGTTCTGCGATTCGCTGCGGACCAACCGCACCCTCGACCTCCGGGATCGCGCCTATTTCAAGCAGGCCCTGGCGTCGCGCGGCATCGCGCTCGAGCCGGTATTCGGCCGGCTGACCGGACTATCGGTGCTCCAGATCGCCTATCCAGTGCGATCGGAGACGGGCGCCCTGAAGCTGATCCTGCTCGCCTCCTTCAACCTGCGCAAATTCGCGGAGTTTCACGACAAGCGGCTGCTCGGCCAGAAGGAGATCCTGCTCCTCGACAGCAAGGGAACGGTTCTGGTCGCCCCCTCCCGCGGAGGATGGACCGAGCCGGTCGGCACGTCGATCGCGGGATCCGATCTGCTCCGCTTCGCTGCAACGCCGGACCGGAAGGCGTATCAGGAGGTGACCGATCGCGACGGCCGGACGCAGGTCTGGGCTGTCGCCGCGCGCTCGCCTTCGACCCGCGATGCCGGCCTCTACATCATGGTCGGACGGTCCAAGGACGGACTGGTCGCCGCGGCGAATCGCCGGCTCTACGAGGATGTGGCGATACTCGCGGTGGCCTCGCTGCTGCTGCTGGCGGCCGTCTGGATCCTTGCCACCGTGAGCGTCGGGCGCCAGGTCGGACGTCTCGCCACCATGGCGAAGAAACTTGGGCTCGGAGATCTCAGCGCGCGAATTCCGCCTCCCCACCCGGGCGGCGAACTGGGCGGATTGATGACCCTGCTCAACGACACCGCCGAGTCGCTCGAACAGCAACGCGCCGCCATCGCCGACCTCAGCCACAAGCTCAGCCAATCCCAGAAGATGGAAGCCATGGGCCAGCTCACCGGCGGCGTGGCGCACGATTTCAACAACCTCTTGACCGTCATTCTCGGCAATTCGGAGCATCTTGCCGACAGACTGGCGGGCAACAAGGAATTGCACCGGATCGCCAACGACATCGCGACCGCCGCCGAGCGCGGCTCCGACCTGACGCGGAGCCTGCTCGCCTTCGCGCGCAAGCAGCCCCTGAGGCCGCGAGACATCGACATCGCCGTGAAGATTCACGAGATGGAGCAGCTGTTGCGCCGGCCCCTGGGCGAGTACATCGAATGCACCTTCGCGCTCGAATCGGATGTGTGGCTGACCAGCGTCGATCCCGGCGAGCTGACAACGGCGCTGCTCAATCTCGTGCTCAACGCGCGCGACGTCATGCCGCTCGGCGGCAAGCTGACGATCGAGGCGCGCAACACCTCGCTCGGTGAATCCGACCTTGACGTCAATGGCGAGCCGCGGCCGGGCGACTACGTCATGGTGGCCGTGACCGACACCGGCAGCGGCATGACCGCCGAGGTGGCGAGCCGGGCGTTCGAGCCGTTCTTCACCACCAAGGAGGTCGGCAAGGGCACCGGCCTCGGCCTGAGCATGGTCTACGGCTTTGTGCGGCAATCCGGCGGCGTTGTGCAGATGCAGTCCGAACCGGGACAAGGCAGCGTCGTCAGGCTGTTCTTTCCCCGCCTTGCGGCGCCACCAAACGAGCATCCGTCACCGGCGGAACGGATCGTCGCCCCCGACGGAAGCGAGACCATTCTTGTCGTCGAGGACGACGACATGGTTCGGGCCTATGTCGAGAGCGAGCTGAAGACCCTCGGCTATCGCGTCATCGCGGCGTCGAACGGTCCCGCGGCTCTCGAACTGTTGCGCCGCCCCGGCGACATCGACCTGCTGCTCACCGACGTCGTGATGCCGGGCGGCATGTTCGGACCAGAGCTTGCCAGGCAAGCGACCGGCTTGCGGCCCGGGCTCAAGGTGCTCTTCACCTCGGGCTACACCCAAAATCCCGTCAAGACGCCCGACGGGGTCGGCGACGCCCGCATCCTGACAAAACCGTTCCGGCGGAAGGATCTTGCCGCGATGCTGCGGTCCGCCCTGTCGGCGTCGCCGCGCTGAAATCAGGAAGAGAACGCCAGCCGGAGCGCTACGCCGAGATTGGCTACGAACAGAGCCGCGTCGATGACGAAGATCCTGAGCATCGGACCTTTCAGCACGGGCCAGTAGGCCACCCCGACGCGCCCTCCGCGCATCAGGACCGGAAGGTTATAGGCGAACTGGCTGAAGTGGCAGGCGGCAAAGAACAGGAACAGCGCGAGCTGCGCCTCGATCGGCTGGAAGAAGGCCGGACGAGCGGCCAGAAGATAGAACGACAAAAGCCCGATCGGCAGATTCATCCCGCCCAGGAACGCCACGCTGGCCGCCAGCGTCGGCGCGATCGGATTGCTGCGCTCTTCGCGCGGCAGGAGTATCTTCAGCGTGTTGCCCTGGGCGACGCTGAACTGGATGAACGCGCCGCCGAACCAGAGCGTGTTGAGGAGCAGGACGAAATCCGAAAGATGCATGATCATTTTCCGTAGAAGGCTTCGCTGCGCACCACACGGCCCGCATCGTCGAAATCCATGAACTCGCTGGCGCGCGTGTCGCCGAGCTGCCACCACACCGTCAGGCGCGCGATCGCCTCGTCCCAGCTCCAGCTCAGGATCTTCAGGTCGGCGCTTTCGATGTGGCCATAAGCCTCGCGCCAATAAGCGCGGATGTTCTCGGCGCCGCTGACGACCGGAGAACCGGTCAATGATAGTGCCAGAGGGCTGCGCATCTGCGCATCGTTGGCGAAATGCGCGACGACCGCGTCGATATCGACCCGGCGCCAGCTCGCGCACCATGCCGCGACAAAGCGCTCGGCGGCTGCGCGATCCATTTTCCATCCGCTCATGGCGGAGCCCTCCCCTGGCTCGTTGCCGGGAAAGTGGCAAAGCTCGCGCCTCATGTCAACTATATTGACTTGAGGAACCGTCAGTTGTTGTCGGCGATCGCCCCCATGACGGCCATCCATGCCGCCGCACCCGACGCCCCGGCGCGATCAAACGCTTCGCGCAGGACCTTGCGCTCGTGATCCGATGCCTTTTGCTCGATGCGTCGCCCGGCCTCCGTCAGGCGCAACAGCTTGGAGCGATGCTGCTCGGGTGCCCGCTTCGACGTCAGGAGCTTGCGCTCCAGCAGCAGGTTGAGCGGCCGGTTCAGGGCCTGCTTGGAGATGCCGAGGATCTCGATCAGCGAGCCGATCGCGATATCGGGACGGCGCGCCACCACGTAGAGGATGCGGTGGTGTGGACGCGACAGGCCCTGCTTCGCAAGATATTCGTCGGCCTCCAGCGTCATCCCGCGCCAGCCGTAATACATCAGCTCCAGCGCCGCATCGAGATCGTGCAGCTTCGGAAGTGAGGCGCGGTGAAGCCCCGCAGCTTGAGACGTCTTTGCCATTGTCTGAAAGAGCCTAACCCCGCGCCCGCAGCTCGCGCCGCAGCACCTTGCCCGTAGCCGTCATCGGCAGCGTCTCCGCGAACTCGACGAAGCGTGGATATTCGTGCGCGGCGAGTTGCACCTTCACGAACTCCTGGATCTCGCGCGCGAGCGTGTCGCTTGCCGCGAAGCCGGGACGCAGCACGATCCAGGCCTTGATCGATTCGGTGCGGATCGGATCGGGGATGCCGACCACCGCCGCCATCGCCACCGACGGATGCTTCATCAGCGTGTGCTCGATCTCGGACGGGCCGACGCGATAGCCGGCGGTGGTGATGACGTCGTCCTCGCGGCTGACATACCAGAAATAACCGTCCTCATCCCGGGTACCGAGATCGCCGGTCAGCAGGAATTCGCCGGCATATTTCTTCGCCGTCGCGTCTGGATTGCGCCAGTATTCGAGCATCGTGCACGGACATGGCTGGCGCACGCCGATGATGCCGCGCTGCCCCGTCGGCAGCTCCTCGCCCTTGTCGTTGACAATGCGGACGTCGAAGCCCGGCGTCGCCTTGCCCATCGACCCCGGGCGGATCGGAAACAGGTTGGAGTTGCTGCCGATCACGAGATTGCACTCGGTCTGTCCGAACACTTCATGCGCATCGATGCCGAACGTCTCGCGTACCCAGCCCAGCAGCTCGCCGCCGAGCGATTCACCGCCGGTGAAAATGCTGCGCAGCTTGACGCCCGGATGCTTCACGCCGGCCTGCCGCATCAGCTTCAGCGCGGTCGGCGGCAGGAAGACGTTGCGGACACCGAGGTCGGCCATCATCTGCATCGCCGCCTGCGGCTCGAACTTTCGCGCGCGGTGACCGACCAGGGGGATGCCGTGATACCAGAACGCGAACAGGCCGTTGACGAGGCCGCCGATCCACGCCCAGTCCGCCGGCGTCCACATCAGATCGCCGGGGCGCGGCAGGAAATTGTGGCACATCTCGACATTCGGCAAGTGGCCGAGCACGACGCGATGCGCATGCAGCGCGCCCTTCGGATTGCCTGTCGTGCCTGACGTGTAGATGATCAGGGCGGGATCATCGGCGGAGGTGTCGACGGTCGCAAAGTCCTCGGACGCGGTTTCGATCGCCGGCCAGAACGGTTTTGCGCCGGCGTGGACGGCGCCGCTCGTGATATAGATGTCCTGCAGATAGGGCAGCCGATCGCGGACCTTCGTGAGCTTCTCCCAGCCCGCCTCATCAGTGATGATGGCTCTTGCTTGCGAATTCGACAGGCGGAATTCCAGCGCGTCCTCGCCGAACAGCGCGAACAGCGGGATCGAGATCAGCCCGGAGCGGAACGCGGCCATATGCGCGATCGGCAGCTCCAGCGACTGCGACAGGAACACCGCGACGCGGTCGCCGCGCACGAGCCCATCGGCCTTCAGCACATTGGCGAAGCGGCGCGACATCTCCGCGACCTCGTCGAAGGAGGTACGCGTGGTTGCGCCGTTCTCGTCGACATAGACCAGCGCGAGGCGGCCCGTGCCGTCGGCATGGCGGTCGCAGCACGCCTCCGTCATGTTGAAGCGCGCCGGGACGTCCCAGCGGAAGTTACGATAGAGCTCGTCGTAGGTTGCGGCTTCGGTCAGCATGGTCGTTTCCCGGCAGCGTCGTCACGGCCGGGCTTGTCCCGGCCATCCACGTTCTTGTTGGACCTGAGTTTATGCGCGTGGGTGCCCGGGACAAGCCCGGGCATGACGATGCGGAGGCATCCCCTAACGGCGCACCGTCTGGAAGAATTTCCTGACGTCGCCAACATACAGCTCCGGCTGCTCGAATGCGGCGAAATGCCCGCCCTTCTCCATCTCGCTCCAGTGCGTGATGTTAGGAAAGTTCGGCTCCATCCAGCGCCTGACCGGCGTGATGATCTCCTTCGGGAATACGGCGACGCCGGTCGGCACGTTGACCCTGGGCGTGGTGCGGCGCTTGCCAAAACTCTCCCAATAGAGCCGTGCGGAGGAGGTCGCCGTCTCCGTTGCCCAATAGAGCATGACGTTGTCGAGCAGCTCGTCCTTGTCAAAAATATTTTCGGGATGGCCGTCGCAATCGGTCCAGGCCCAGAATTTTTCCAAAATCCAGGCCGCCTGCCCGCTCGGCGAATCCGTCAGGCCATAGCCGAGCGTCTGCGGCCGCGTCGATTGCTGCTTGGAATAGCCGGAATCGAGATCGACATAATGCTTCAGGCCGGCGAGCGCGCGCTTCTCTTCCGCCGTCGGCTCGCCCTCGACCTTCGGCGCCGCGTTGAAAGCGAGCGTGATGTGGATGCCGGCGCAGTGCTCGGCGTCCTGCGCGCCCAGCGATGTCGTCACTGCCGAGCCCCAGTCGCCGCCCTGCGCGCCGTAACGCGCGTAACCGAGCCGATCCATCAGCTTCGCCCAGGTCGCGGCGATGTGGTCGACGCCCCAGCCGGTGGTCCTTGGCTTGGCGGAGAAGCCAAAGCCCGGCAGCGACGGGCAGATCACGTGAAACGCATCCGCAGGATTACCGCCATGCGCGGCAGGATCGACCAGCGGCGCGATCACTTTCTGGAATTCGACGATCGACCCCGGCCAGCCGTGGGTGATGATCAGCGGCAGTGCGGACGGCTCCTTCGAGCGCGCATGCAGGAAGTGGATATCGAGCCCGTCGATCTCGGTGGTGAACTGGTCGAAGCGGTTGAGCTTTGCCTCGCGGGCGCGCCAGTCATAGCTGTTGGCCCAGTAGGCGCAGATCTCCTGGATCCATTTCAGCGGCGCGCCCTGGCTCCAGTCGTCGACCAGCTCCGCCTCCGGCCAGCGCGTGCGGGCGAGGCGCGATTTGAGGTCGGTGAGAATGTCGTCGCTGATGGCGATGCGAAACGGTTTGATGGCGCCGATCATCGGTTGCCCCCGATTTGCCTATCGGGAGAGAGTAGACCGAACTCACGCGGCATCAAAGGTGCACCTTCTCCCCTTGCGGGAGAGGGAAGAAGCTAGCCTGTCAGCGCCGCCTTCACCAGGCCGCTGGCCTTGCCGAAATCCATCTGACCGGCGTACTTCGCGCGCAACACCGCGATCACCTTGCCCATGTCCTTCATGCCGGCTGCGCCCGTCTCGGCGATCGCATCCGCGATCGCCTTCTTGACCTCGTCGTCCGACATCTGCTTCGGCAGATAGGCCGAGATCACCGCGATCTCCTCGCGCTCCTGGGCGGCGAGTTCGGCACGGCCGCCCTTGTCGTAGAGCTCGACCGACTCCTGGCGCTGCTTGATCATCTTCTGAAACACACCGAGCAGGTCGGCGTCCGACAGCGGCGGCTTGCCGTTGCCGCGCGCCTCGATGTCGGCGTTCTTGATGGTCGAGTTGACCATGCGCAGGGTGGACAGCTTGCGCTCGTCCTTGGCCTTCATGGCCTCCTTGACCGCGTTGTTGATGTCGTCGCGCAGCATGATCGTGATCCCTTCGAATATCCGACGCCTGATCTAGGCCGTTCGCGGCCCTGAGACAACCGGGGCGGCCAGCCATTCGACCAGCGCCCGCGTCGTCGCCCCGGGCTGCTCCGGCTGCGGCAGGTGCCCGCAACGCTCGAGGATCACCAGTCTCGCGCCCGCTATGCCCTCCGCCATCTCCTTGGAGAACGCGTTCGGAATCGTGTTGTCCTGATCGCCTGTCAGCACCAGCGTCGGGCATTTGATCGTCGCCAGCGTCGGCCGTGAATCCACCCGCGCAATGATCGCGGTCTGCTGCCGCAGATAGCCTTCGACCCCGACGTCCTCGCCCTGCTCATGCACGAGCTTTCGAATGCCGACATCGTCGCGGCGCGAGGGATGCACCAGCTCCGGAAACATCTCCTCGCGCGCCGCGCTCAGCTCGCCGCGCCTGGCCCGTTCCATCAGGCCGCGGCGGCGCGCGGTCGCTTCCGGTGTATCGGGCCGGGCCTGGGTGTTGATCAGCGCGAGCTTCAAAACCCGCTCGGGCGCCTGGCGCATGATCTCGAGCGCGATATGGCCGCCCATGGAGTGGCCGGCGAGCGCAAAGCGCGGCGGGGCCTCGCTCAGCACGCGCCGGGCGATCGCCGCTATGCTGTCGTCGCGGATATGGTTGGCAATCATCACCGGGCCGAACCGCCAGAGCGCGGGGACCACCGGGGCGTAGATCCGGGCCGAAGAGGCCAACCCCGGAACCAGCAGAAGCGGGGTGGTCTGGTCCATTATTGCCTCGCAAGCCCGGGAAATTGGCGGAAATTATTCTGCCAAGCTTAAGTGCCTGAGGAGACCTGTCAAATATGCAAAAACGCATGTGAATCGGCGCTCGTCCGCTTTGACGGCGGCGCCGGCCCGGACTATGAACCGGGCTCATGACACAACATGACAACGATACCGCCTGGCCGGACCATAAACCGACCGCGCTCCTCGTGCTCGCCGATGGCACGGTGCTCGAAGGCTTCGGTCTCGGCGCCGAAGGCCATGCCGTCGGTGAAGTCTGCTTCAACACCGCGATGACCGGCTATGAGGAGATCCTCACCGATCCCTCCTATGCCGGCCAGCTCATCACCTTCACCTTCCCGCATATCGGCAATGTCGGTACCAACGAGGAAGACATCGAGACGGTGAACATGGCCGCGACGCCCGGCGCGCGCGGCGTGATCCTGCGCACCGCGATCACCGATCCCTCGAACTACCGCGCCACCAAGCATCTCGACGCCTGGCTCAAGGCCCGCGGCATCATCGGCCTGTCCGGCATCGACACCCGCGCATTGACCGCGCTGATCCGCAGCAAGGGCATGCCCAACGCCGTGATCGCGCATGCCAGGAACGGCGAGTTCGACCTGCATGGCATGAAGGAAGAAGCGCGCGAATGGCCGGGCCTCGAGGGCATGGACCTCGTGCCGATGGTCACCTCGGGCCAGCGCTTCACCTGGGACGAGACGCCCTGGCTGTGGGACAAGGGTTTTGGCCGCCAGGACAAGCCGGAGTTCAACGTCGTCGCCATCGACTACGGCATCAAGCGCAACATCCTGCGCCTGCTCGCCGGCGTCGGCTGCAAGGTGACGGTGGTGCCGGCGACGACCTCATCGGAAGACATTCTGGCGATGAAGCCGGACGGCGTGTTCCTGTCCAACGGCCCCGGCGATCCGGCCGCGACGGGCAAATACGCGGTGCCGGTGATCCGGGACGTGATCAAGTCGGGCACGCCGACCTTCGGCATCTGCCTCGGCCACCAGATGCTCGGCCTCGCCGTCGGCGCCAAGACCAAGAAGATGCATCAGGGCCATCACGGCGCCAATCATCCCGTGAAGGACGAGACCACCGGCAAGGTCGAGATCACCTCGATGAACCACGGTTTTGCGGTGGACGAGGCGACGCTGCCGAAGGGCGCGACGCAGACCCACATCTCGCTGTTCGACGGCTCCAATTGCGGCATCCAGCTCGACGGCAAGCCGGTGTTCTCGGTGCAGTACCACCCCGAGGCCTCTCCAGGCCCGCGCGACTCGCACTATCTGTTCCAGCGCTTCGCGGATCTGATGCGGCAGAAGAAGAGCGCGTAACGCCGGCTCTCCTGCAATTGCCTTGACGACATCGAGCCCGGGCCTTGACCCGGGCTCTTGTCATTCCGGGCTCGACGCTGCGGTTCGCCCGGACGCAAGGAACGTCGTCTCACGCCCCTCGTTGATTCCTGCTACGCTCACGCAGGAGCCCTGCCATGTCCGTTGTCCGCGACAATGCCGAGCCACGCGCCATCGTGTTCGAAGATGACGGGCTCGTGCCGAACAACATCCTTCCCTTCCTGGTCTATCGGGGTGCGGTGAAGCTCGATTCCAGGCGTCCCGAGGCGACCATCGAAAACCTGTTCGAAGCGAATAGCTGGGGCGGCACGTGGCGCAACGGTGTCTACGACTATCTGCACTATCACGCGACGGTGCATGAGGTGCTCGGCGTCGCGCGCGGAAGTGCCCGCGTCCGCTTCGGCGGCGATCATGGCCAGGAGCTGGAGATCAAGGCAGGCGACGTCGCGATCCTGCCTGCCGGCACGGGGCATCAGTGCATCAGGGCGAGCGACGATTTCTGCATCATCGGCGCCTATCCGCCGGGATCGAAGATGGTGGTGACGCGGGCAACTCCGGAGAACCACGCCAGGGCACTGAAGACGATTCCCGAGGTCGCGCTGCCGCCGGCCGATCCGGTGACGGGCAAGAACGGGGCGTTGATGAGGCTGTGGAGCCGGCCATAAGCGCGACGCCGTAGGGGGGGCAAAGCGGAGCGTGCCCACCAATCAGTTCAAGCCGCAAGGATAGATGGTGGGCACGGCGCGCAAGAAGCGCGCCTTTGCCCACCCTACGCAGTCGCGTACCCCCTACGCCTCGTTGCCACCCTCCTGGCGGGTGGCCTCGAACAGGAACCACGTCCGGCGCTCGGTCTCGTCGATGAAGTTTTCGAGGATGCTGGCGCTGGCGACATCGCCGGCGTCGTCGCAGACCTCGTGTGCCTTGCGCATCGCGCTCGCGACGTGCTTGTTGTCCTGCATCAGCTCGCGCAGCATCTCGCGTGGCGGGACGTAGTCCTCGTTGTTGTCCTTGATGGTCTGGAGTTTGGCGACCTGGCCGATCGACTTCAGCGTGGTGCCGCCGATCTTGCGGACGCGTTCGGCGAGCTGGTCGGTGGTGGCGAAGATCTGGTCGGACTGCTCGTCGAGCAGCAGATGATAGTCGCGGAAATGCCGGCCGCTGATGTGCCAGTGGAAATTCTTGGTCTTCAGATAGAGCGCGAACGCATCAGCCAAAAGCACGTTGAGCGCCTCAGAGACCTTCTTGACCCCATCGGGCGACAGATCGGTGGGGGTATCGAGATCGGGCGAGACCTTGGTGGGGGCTTTGCTCACGGGAAACCTTCCTGTTAGGACGCGGACATTGACGGCGCGCCGTCGCACCCCTAACGCAAGGCGGGCAGCGCCGGTTCCTTGACAGGAACCGTTTGGCCGGGACCTACGAAATACCATGGACGATTGGATCGATTATTACGACTCCACGCATACGATCTATGTCAGCAAGCTGCATCGCGACTTGCACTTCCAGATCATCGCGCGGGACATCATCGGCTACATCTCATCGCCCGAGGCGACCGTGCTCGACTATGCCTGCGGCGAGGCGCTGTCGGCGAGCCAGGTGGCCGCGGCCTGCGGCAAGCTGATTCTCGCCGAGCCCGCCCCCGGCGTGCGTGGCCGGCTGATCGCGCGATTTGCCCCGAACACCAGGATCCGCGTCCGCTCCCTCGACGACGTCCGCAAAATGCAGGACCAGTCGATCGACCTCGCGGTGATGAACTCGGTCGCGCAATACATGACGCCGGACGAGCTCGATGCCGCGCTTGTGAACATCCGGCGATTGCTGACCCCATCCGGCAAGCTCGTGCTCGGAGATATCTTGCAGCCCAATGTCGGCATGTTCAGGGATGTGATGGCGCTGCTCAGCTTCGGCCTGCGTCACGGCTTCCTGAAGGACGCGCTGATCGGGCTGATCAGCACCGCGCTGTCAGATTACCGTCATCTGCGCACGCGCATCGGGCTCCAGCGCTATAGCGAGGACGAGATCGTCGCCAAGCTGACCGCGGCCGGCTTCGCTGTCCAGCGCGCCCACACCAATATCGGCCATAATCGCTGGCGCATGACCTTCATCGCGCGGCCGCCTCTGGTCCGTTAAGCATAATGACTGCCCGAGGTGGCTTGTCACACGCCGATAGGTAAAGATCGTCGCGGCCCGGTGGCGGAAGCGTCTACGCGAGGGCGGTGCAACGCTCTTCATCCTGGTTCAAATCCAGGCCGGGTCTCCAGCCTTCGCTGGCTCCGCCAGCTTCGGCTAGGCAAGCCGTATCGTGCGAAGGCTGCCTCGGCGAAGCCCGAAGGGCGAAGACGGGCACGCTTCGACGGACCGCCCAAAGCGAATTCTCGAAAACTCGCAAACTTCAATCCACTTCAACCGTTTCGCACTCCGACAGCAGCTGTAGCCGGTCGGCATCCTTGGCTGCGGAGCTGAGGACAGCATCGAGCAGCCCCGGAAAGCGTGCGTCCAGATCCTCGCGGCGGAGCCGCATGAAGCGGTTGGTGCCCGCCACGCGCGTCAGCATCAGGCCGCATTCGCGCAGCTTGGCGAAATGGTAGGCGAGGTTGGATTTGCCGGAAAGGCCGCTGAAGTCGCCACAGCAGAGTTCGCTGCTGACACGTTCCTGCTGGGCGAGCTGATAGACGATGGCCAACCGGATCGGATCGCTCAGGCAATCCAGAACCATCGGCAGCTCGATCTGCTCGCGGGTGGGATGAAGGGGCGTGCGGCTCATGGTCTGGAATCATAGCAAACTGACCGTGATGTTCAATAGTTCTTGAACCAATTGACTTCTTAGCCTTTGCATTCAATAGTTCAATAAACGTTTAACATAGGGATATCGTCCAATGAGCGTGTTCTGGCTGGCTCTCGCGGCCTTCGCGATTGGTACGGAAGGCTTTGTCATTGCAGGGCTTTTGCCATCGATCGCCAGCGATCTTTCGATTTCCGTCCCGGCCGCCGGCCAATTGGTCACCGCCTACGCCCTCACCTATGCGGTGGGTTCGCCGATCCTGGCGGTGACGCTGAACAATATCGACCGCCGCACCGTGCTGGCCCTGGCGCTATCGACCTTCATTGCCGGAAATCTCGTCGCGATGGTGGCTTCCAGCTACGCCCTGCTGCTGGCCTCCCGCATGCTGATGGCGCTGGGCTCCGGACTGTGCATGCCGACGGCGCTCGCCGTATCGGTGGCGGTCGCCGCGCCCGAACGGCGCGGCCGCGCGGTGGCGCTGGTCACCTCGGGCCTCACGATTGCAACCGTGATCGGCGTCCCGCTCGGCAATCTCGTCGGCAGCCTGCTCGGATGGCGCGCGACCTTTGCCATGGTGGCCCTGATCGGCGCGGTTGCGCTTGCCGGCCTGCTGCTTGGCCTGCCCCGCGGCCTGCCGCGCAACACCGCCTCGCTCAGCGAACGGCTGGCAGTGGCGCGTCACAGCAATGTCGTGATCGCGCTGCTGATCACCATCTTATGGGCGCTCGGCGGCTTCACCGTGTTCACCTATTTCGCGGTCCCGCTGCGCGGCCTCGGCTTCGACGCCGCGCAGATCAGCCTCGCGCTGCTGGTGTTCGGCGGCGCCGCCGCCATCGGGAACATGCTGGGCGGTGTCCTGGCCGACCGGCTCGGGACTCTCGCCACCGCAGGCCTCGGGCTCGCCGGCATGGCGAGCGCCCTGATCCTGCATTCGCTGGTCCTGAAGTTGATGCCTGGACAGGCGCATTATGCGGTGCTGGGCGCGATCTTCCTCTGGGGCATCTCGGGCTGGGCGTTCTATCCGGCCCAGGTCGCTAGCATCATCCGGATCGAGCCGCAGGCCTCGATGATCGCACTCTCGCTCAACGCCTCCGCCATGTATCTCGGCTTTGCCATCGGCGGGGCCCTGGGTGGCGCGGTGCTGGCCACCCTTTCGCCTACTGATCTTGGCTGGATCGGCGGATCGAGCGTTGCGGCCTCGCTGCTGGTGCATCTCGCCCGTGGCTGGCAGGCACGGCCAAAACCCGTCAAAATTGCCGGTTGATGGGCGTTTTTCGGGGTTTCGCCGCCCCGAAAACTGGTCTAAGACCCACCCGCGCGCGAGGGGAGACCCCGCGCTCTCGGCTCAAGGGGACGCGCGGCAAGCGCGCCCTTTTTTTGTGCCCAAAATCCACTTCGGCGAGAGTTGATGCCCAAACGTACAGACATCACCACCATCCTGATCATCGGCGCTGGTCCCATCGTGATCGGCCAGGCCTGCGAGTTCGACTATTCGGGCACGCAAGCGGTGAAGACGCTGAAGGAACAGGGCTATCGCATCGTCCTCGTCAATTCCAATCCGGCCACCATCATGACCGATCCGGAATTGGCCGATGCGACCTATATCGAGCCGATCACGCCCGAGATCGTCGCAAAAATCATCGAGAAGGAACGTCACGTCATTCCCGGCGGCTTCGCGCTGCTGCCGACCATGGGCGGACAGACCGCGCTGAACTGCGCGCTGTCGCTGCGCCGGCAGGGCACGCTGGAAAAGTTCGATGTCGAGATGATCGGCGCGACCGCGGATGCGATCGACAAGGCGGAAGACCGTCAGCTGTTCCGCGAGGCCATGACCAAGATTGGACTTGAGACGCCAAAGTCGCGGCTCGCCAACGCGTCCGAGTTGAAGAAGTCCTTCCGCGACAAGCACCGGGCCGAACGCGAGAAGCTGTCGGGTGCCGCCCTCGAGGAACACGAACGGCAATGGGTGCTCGGCGAAAGCGACCGCCGCAAGCGCTACCAGGAATATGCGCTCGGCCAGGCGCTGATGGCGCTGTCCGAGATCGGCCTGCCCGCGATCATCCGTCCCTCCTTCACGATGGGCGGCACCGGCGGCGGCATCGCCTACAACAAGGAAGAATTCCTCGACATCATCGAGCGCGGCCTCGATGCGTCTCCGACCAACGAAGTGCTGATCGAAGAATCCGTGCTCGGCTGGAAAGAGTACGAGATGGAGGTCGTGCGCGACAAGAAAGACAATTGCATCATCGTCTGCTCGATCGAGAACCTCGATCCGATGGGTGTGCACACGGGCGACTCCATCACGGTCGCGCCGGCGCTGACGCTGACCGACAAGGAATACCAGATCATGCGCGACGCCTCGCTGGCGGTGCTGCGCGAGATCGGCGTCGAGACCGGCGGCTCCAACGTGCAGTTCGGCGTCAATCCCGAAGACGGCCGCATGGTCGTGATCGAGATGAATCCGCGCGTGTCGCGGTCGTCCGCACTGGCCTCCAAGGCCACCGGCTTCCCGATCGCCAAGGTCGCCGCCAAGCTCGCGGTCGGCTACACGCTGGACGAGATCGCCAACGACATCACCGGCGGCGCGACGCCGGCCTCGTTCGAGCCGACCATCGACTACGTCGTCACCAAGATTCCGCGCTTCGCCTTCGAGAAATTCCCGGGCGCGTCGACCACGCTGACCACGTCGATGAAGTCGGTCGGCGAAGTGATGGCGATCGGCCGTACCTTCCAGGAGAGCCTGCAGAAGGCGCTGCGCGGACTCGAGACCGGCCTGACCGGGCTCGACGAGATCGAGATCGAGGGGCTAGGCCAGCACGACGACAAGAACGCGATCCGCGCCGCGCTCGGCACGCCGACGCCGAACCGGCTGCTCCAGGTCGCCCAGGCCATGCGGCTCGGCTGGTCGAACGAGGACATCTTCAACTCCTGCAAGATCGATCCGTGGTTCCTCAGCGAGATGCGCGGCATCGTCGACATGGAGGAGAAGGTCCGGAAGAACGGCCTGCCGGGCAACGCCTTCGGCATGCGCACGCTCAAAGCCATGGGCTTCTCCGATGCGCGGCTCGCCGTGCTGGTGGCGTCGACGGAGGCCGAGGTGACAGCGAAGCGCCACGCGCTCGACGTCCGCCCGGTGTACAAGCGCATCGACACTTGCGCGGCCGAGTTCGCCTCGCCCACCGCCTACATGTATTCGACCTATGAGGCGCTGTTTGCGGGCGCGCCTGCGGACGAGAGCTCGCCGTCGGACAAGAAGAAGGTCATCATCCTCGGCGGCGGGCCCAATCGTATCGGCCAGGGCATCGAGTTCGACTATTGCTGCTGTCACGCCTGCTTCGCACTGCATGACGCCGGCTACGAATCCATCATGGTCAACTGCAACCCCGAGACGGTGTCGACCGACTACGACACCGCCGACCGGCTCTATTTCGAGCCGCTCACCGCCGAGGACGTGCTGGAGATCATCGCGAAGGAGCGCACCAACGGCACGCTGCACGGCGTGATCGTGCAGTTCGGCGGCCAGACCCCGCTGAAGCTGGCGCGCGCGCTGGAAGCCGCCGAAGTGCCGATCCTCGGCACCTCGCCCGACGCCATCGACCTTGCCGAAGACCGCGACCGCTTCAAGCGCGTGCTCGACAAGCTCCGGCTGAAGCAGCCGAAGAACGGCATCGCCTATTCGGTCGAGCAGGCGCGCCTGGTCGCAACCGATCTCGGCCTGCCGCTGGTGGTGCGCCCGTCCTACGTACTCGGCGGCCGCGCGATGCAGATCATCCGCGAGGAGAACCAGCTCAGCGACTATTTGCTCGGCACACTGCCAGAGCTGGTGCCGGCCGACGTCAAGGCGCGCTACCCGAACGACAAGACCGGGCAGATCAACACCGTGCTCGGCAAGAACCCGCTGCTGTTCGACCGCTATCTGTCCGATGCAACGGAGATCGACGTCGACTGCCTCTGCGACGGCAAGGACACTTTCATCGTCGGCATCATGGAGCACATCGAGGAAGCCGGCATCCATTCCGGTGACAGCGCCTGCTCGCTGCCGCCGCACTCGCTCGACGCCAGGATGATCGAGGAGCTGGAGCGGCAGACGCGTGAGCTGGCGCTCGGCCTCGACGTCGTCGGCCTGATGAATGTGCAGTACGCGATCAAGGACGGCGAGATCTACGTGCTCGAAGTCAATCCGCGCGCCTCGCGCACGGTGCCCTTCGTCGCCAAGGTGGTCGGCACGCCGGTCGCCAAGATCGCAGCGCGCATCATGGCCGGCGAGAAGCTCGCCGACTTCAAGCTGAAGAAGGCGGACTTCAAGCATGTCGGTGTGAAGGAATCGGTGTTTCCGTTCGCCCGCTTCCCCGGCGTCGACACGGTGCTCGGCCCCGAGATGCGCTCGACCGGCGAGGTGATGGGCATCGACAGCTCCTTCGCGATAGCCTTTGCCAAGAGTCAGCTCGGCGGCGGCACGCGGGTGCCGCGCAAGGGCACGGTGTTCGTCTCGGTTCGCGAGAGCGACAAGACGCGCATCGCCGAGGCCGTTCGCGAATTGCATTCGCTCGGCTTCAAGGTGCTGGCGACATCGGGCACGGCGCGCTTCCTGACCGATCAGGGCATCCCGACCGAGAGGGTCAACAAGGTGCTTGAGGGACGGCCGCACATCGTCGATGCCATCACCAATGGCGACGTCCAGCTCGTCCTCAACACTACCGAGGGCCCGCAGGCGCTCGCCGACAGCCGCTCGCTGCGGCGCGCGGCCCTCTTGCATAAAGTGCCGTATTACACCACTCTTTCCGGGGCCGTGGCGGCCGCGCAGGGCATCCGCGCCTATCTGGGCGGGGACCTTGAGGTTCGTACCCTGCAGAGCTACTTTTCGGAAACCTGATCGCTAGCAACGGCGACGCTTCCGCTAAGTGACTGGCAATGAAGCCACAATGGCCGGAGGAACTGTCCGGCCGTTGTGGTTGTTCTGTTCCGGCGCCAGACCCACATAACCGTTCCGGTGGCCGTATACTCAGCCCCGGAAGTACTGACGAATCAAGGTTGCCGCGCCCTGTGTCTTGCCGGGGCGCGCGGCCGAAGGACGAGAGAAGAGATGGAAAAGGTTCCGATGACAGCGGGCGGCTTTGCCGCGCTCGGAGAAGAATTGAAGAGGCGCCAGTCCGAGGACCGTCCGCGCATCATCGAGCATATTGCGGAAGCGCGCTCGCACGGCGACCTGTCGGAGAACGCGGAATATCATGCCGCGAAGGAAGAGCAGTCCCACAATGAGGGCCGCATCGCCGAGCTCGAGGACAAGCTCGCGCGCGCCGACATCATCGATATTTCCAAGCTGTCCGGCGACACCATCAAGTTCGGCGCCACTGTGACGCTGGTCGACGAGGACACCGAGAAGAAGACGGTGTGGCAGATCGTCGGCGAGGTCGAGGCCGACGCCAAGAAGGGCCGCATCTCCATCACCTCGCCGCTCGCGCGCGCGCTGATCGGCAAGAAGAAGGGTTCAACCGTCGAGGTCAACGCCCCCGGCGGCGCCAAGGCGTATGAGATCACCAAGGTAGAGTGGCGGTAAGGATTTGCCGCTAAGCGTGATGATGTTTTGAAAAGGCCGCGCCCTGCGCGGCCTTTTTGTTTCGGGGTATTGCGAGGGCCGTGTGCCTCTCCCCGCAAGAACCGGGAGAGGGAGAAGGCTTACCTTCTCCCCTTCACATCAAGCGGCACGGCCGCCTCGTATTTCGAATTATGCAGCACCAGCGACGTGCGCACGTTACGCACATGGGGTGCGGCGGTGAGGTGCGTCACGAAATCCTGGAAGGTGGCCATGTCCGGCGCGACGCATTTCAGGATGAAATCGACCTCGCCCGACAGCATCCAGCATTCCCGCACCAGGGGCTCGGCACGGACGAACTCCTCGAAGGCGCGCAAATCCGCCTCGGCCTGGCTGGACAGGTGCACGGCGGCGAACACAGTGACGTCGAAGCCGAGCTTGCGGGCGTCGAGCAGGCCGCGATAGCCGTGGATATAGCCCTCCTCCTCCAGCGCGCGGACGCGGCGGAGGCAGGGTGGCGGCGAGATGCCGACGCGCTTGGCCAGCTCGACATTCGTGATTCGACCGTCGGCCTGGACCTCGGTGAGAATTTTCAGGTCGATCTCGTCTAGGTTCCGCGACACGTGATTGGAACTCCTGGCCTTTGCGGCTGTATTGGTGGATTTGACGCAATCCTCATAGCCAGTCCGCAGCAATTGCGCAATTTTATTGCGCGTGCAGCGCAATCGACTTTTGTTCCCTGTTGGAAAAATCCGCCGACAGGGAATGCAATTCTTGCATAGCTCACCAGAAGGCTTAGATTAGCTCTGATATTTCAGCGCTTCCGCGACGCCTCCCGGCACGTTCCGCACCCGCGCTGCAGATCCCCCGTGAAAGGCGTCCGTCAAAATGTCTGCCACTGTTCATGCAAAGGTCGTCATTATTGGCTCCGGCCCCGCCGGCTACACGGCGGCGATCTACGCCGCGCGCGCAATGCTTGAGCCGATCCTGATCCAGGGGATCCAGGCGGGCGGCCAGCTCACCATCACCACCGACGTCGAGAACTATCCGGGCTTCGCCGACGTGATCCAGGGCCCCTGGCTGATGGAGCAGATGGAGAAGCAGGCGGTCCATGTCGGCACCAAGATCGTCTCCGACCTGGTCACCAAGCTGGAGACTATGCAGCGGCCGTTCCGCCTCACCTGCGACAGCGGCGACGTCTATCTCGCCGACAGCGTCATCCTTGCCACCGGCGCGCAAGCGCGCTGGCTCGGGCTCCCGTCGGAAACGAAATTCCAGGGCGGCGGCGTGTCGGCCTGCGCCACCTGCGACGGCTTCTTCTACCGCAACAAGGAAGTCGTGGTGGTCGGCGGCGGCAATACCGCGGTCGAGGAAGCCCTGTACCTCACCAACCATGCCTCGCAGGTCACCATCGTGCATCGTCGCGATCACTTCCGCGCCGAACGCATCCTGCAGGAGCGTCTGTTCAAGCACCCGAAGATCAAGGTGGTCTGGGACTCGGCTGTCGACGAGATCTGCGGCACCGAGAACCCGAACAAGGTCACCCATGTCCGCCTCAAGAACGTCAAGACCGGCGCGCTCACGAACGTGAAGACCGACGGTGTCTTCATCGCCATTGGACACGCGCCGGCGACCGAGCTCGTGAAGGACCAGGTCAAGCTGAAACGGTCGGGCTATGTCGAGGTTGCCCCGAACTCGACCGCCACCTCGGTGCCCGGCCTGTTCGCCGCCGGCGACGTCGCCGATGAGACCTATCGCCAAGCCGTGACGGCTGCCGGCCTCGGCTGCATGGCAGCTCTCGAAGCCGAACGTTTCCTGGCCCTGCGCGCCAGCGAGCGCGCTGCAGCGGAATAAAGATCATGCCTCGAACACGCGACGGATTTACGGATATGGATTGGGACAAGCTGAAGGTGTTTCACGCGGCGGCGGAAGCGGGCAGCTTCACGCATGCGGGCGAGCAGCTCGGCCTGTCGCAATCGGCGGTCTCACGCCAGGTCTCGGCACTGGAGCAGGAGCTCTCGGTCTCGCTGTTCCACCGCCACGCCCGCGGCCTGATCCTCACCGAGCAGGGCGACCTGCTCTTCCGCACCGCGCATGACGTGTTCATGCAGCTGCAGGCGGCGCGCGCCAAGCTGACCGACAGCCGCGAGCGGCCGAGCGGCGACCTCAAGATCACCACCACGCCCGGCGTCGGCATCAACTGGCTGATCCCGCGGCTTGGCGAATTCACTGCGCTCTATCCGGAGATCCGGATCTCGCTGATCGTCACCGACGAGGAGCTCGACCTGTCGATGCGCGAAGCGGACGTCGCGATCCGCACCCGCAAGCCGACGCAGCCGGATCTCATCCAGCGCAAGCTGTTCGCGATGGGCTTCCACGCCTATTGCTCGCCGGATTACATCAAGCGCTTCGGCACGCCGCGCACGCTCGAGGAGCTCGACTCCCACCGCATCATCACGCTCTCCGACGGCAACTTCGCGCCGCATCTTCAGAACCGCAACTGGCTGGTCGAAGCCGGCCGCAACGGCTCTGGTCCGCGCGAGGCCTATTTCAGAGTGAACAACATCCTCGGCCTCGTCCGCGCCTGTCAGCAAGGCCTCGGCATCGCGGCGCTGCCGGATTATCTGATCGAGGAACAGAGCCGCCTGGTGCAGCTGTTCGGAGAATCGGATTCGATCCAGCTCGACACTTATTTCGTCTATCCCGAGGAGTTGAAGACGGTCGCGCGCGTGCAGGTGTTCCGCGACTTCGTGGTGAGCAAGGCGCAGCGCTGGCCTTCCTGATTTCCGCATGTCTGACATGCGACCTGAACGGTTGCTGCATGGCGCTCGTCGAGCCCATAATGTTTCCACGCTGAGCCTTCGCGTTGCGCATTTGTCCCCCTCCTCCAGTGGCGCGGGAGTTCAGTAATCCCTCTTGGAAGGTGATTGTGTCGGCCTCACGTGGCCAATACCTTAAGCCGGGCTCGCTTGAGCCCGGCTTTTTTTCTGTCCCATTCTGGTTTCACGTTCCGCGTGTATTGACAGTTCCACGTACACCCCGCATCATTTGCGAATGATCACGAAGTCGTGCGCAATCTCGTTCAAGGCAGTCGCCTCGAAAAAAGGCCCCCATCCGGGGACCTCGGATTTTTGCGCGCGCTAACACAGCTTCGTCATCGCTAGCAAATCCCGAAACCCCGCCGCCTGGACGGGGTTTTTTCATGTGCCCTCCGTCTCAGGTTTTTTCCCGAGAAGGAGATGGAACATGACCGGTCTACAAGATCATTTGCACGGACTCTGGCTGCCGCTGGTGACGCCGTTTCGCGACGGCGCTATCGACGAGAGGTCGTTGCGGCGGCTGACGCGACATTACAGCGGACAGGCCGTCGACGGCTTCATCCTGGGGGCGACCTCCGGCGAGGGCATGACGCTGCGCGAGGTCGAGCTCGAGCGTCTCGTCGCCATCGTGCGCGACGAGATGGCGACGGAGCGCCGCAGCATTCCGATCTGCCTCGGACTGTCGGGCGCGGACACTTCGCGGCTGAAGGAACGCCTCGACGAGACCGCGGACTGGCCGATCGACGGTTATCTGATCGCGAGCCCCTATTATGTGCGGCCGTCGCAGCGCGGGCTCCTGGCTCATTTCGAAGCCCTTGCCGATCACGCGGCGTGGCCGATCGCGCTCTACAACATCCCCTATCGCACCTCGGTGAACATCACCAACCAGACGCTGCTGCGGCTTGCCGAACATCGGAACATCGTCGGGCTGAAGGATTGCGGCGCGAACCGCGATCAATCCATCGCGCTCCTGCGCGACAGGCCGAAGGGCTTTCGCGTGCTCACCGGCGAGGATGCGAACTACCTTGAGGCGCTCACCGACGGCGCCGACGGAGGCATCGTGCTATCCGCCCATGTCGAGACCGCGACGTTTGCGGCCGTGTATGCCGAGGTGAAGCGAGGCAACCACGACGCGGCGCAGGCGCGCTGGCACGAGGTCGCCGAGCTGACGCGCCTGTTGTTCACCGAGCCGAGCCCGGCGCCGGCGAAGTACTGGCTGTGGCGGTGCGGCCTGATCGACAGCCCCGAAGTGCGCCTGCCAATGGTGGAAGTGAGCAGCGAGCTCGCAGCCCAGATCGACCGCGAGATCGAGCGACGGATGAAAGTCGCCGCGTAGCGCCTCCGCTTCCTCTCTTCACACGCACGCCGCCACCCCCTTCTCCCCGTGCGGGAGAGGGAAGGCAGCGTCGTGTCCGCTCGACACCATCTCAATCCGGAAAAGAGATCGACCTATGGACATTCGTCAATGGCGCGATGCGCTGAAGGCGGCATGGGAACGCGTTTCATATGCGAGCGAGTTATCCGACTGGCTGCGGCGCGATATCGGATTGACCGCGGATGAGGTGAAATCGCGCGCGGACTACATCGACGAGATCAGAAGGAAATACAGCGAGTGGGTTTAGCGGCGGCGCGAGTCCTTCACCCTCCCCTGGAGGGGGAGGGTCGGTCGCGCGCCGCGCCCGCGGGGGGGGGGGGTGTGTGCCCACGGGGCCGGTTGGGTGGGGGGGGCCC
>NZ_JBVVPO010000011.1:0-33574 GCF_055811795.1 Bradyrhizobium sp. MI1.7 | reverse complement strand
CGTTCTAACCCTCCCCTGGAGGGGGAGGGTCGCTACGCATTGCGCGCAGCGCGAGCGGGGTGGGGTGATCTCTCCACTCGGGCACTGTTGGCTGCGGAGGCACCGTCACCCCGCCCCGCTACGCATTTCACTTCGCGCAATGCGTAGCGACCCTCCCCCTCCAGGGGAGGGTTAGAACGTGCCCGTAGTTAACCCGCGCGAACGCGCGCACCGCGCTGGCATGGTTAATCCGTGGTAGCACCTGTGTTCGAATGCGCCCGAAATTGCGATCCGGATTCTTAAAACATCGCGGCTATCACTGGCGCCCATAAGCGAAGAAATCGCGGGGGCGTTTTGTGAATATCCAGAATGAAGTGGCGTCGCATTACGACGCCGGACAGCAGAGCTTTACCACCGAGGACATTCTCTGGGCCGCCGGCATTTGGTCGGTGATCCTGACGCTGTCGCCGGTCATCGTGTTCTACATGCTGATGGTGGCGTAACGCATCTCCACCGGGCCAAAACGCAAAACGCGCGGACTTCCGCGCGCTTTCCGTCCGGGGAATGATTTATGAAAATTATGCCGCCTGCTTGTGCATTGCGCCGGATGCCGACGCCGTGCCGCGAATAGCCTTCACTGAACGCTCGATTGCCGCCCACAGCCTTGCGATTTCCTGGGCCGCACGGCTCTCGGCCTGATACTCGCGCGCGCCTTCGCCGTGGCTGAGCGCCATCAGCAAATCCGAACGGTTGGTGATCTGGCCGCCCCACACCGGCGCGCGGAATTTCGCCAGCGCCTCGCGGGCGATGGTAACGATCGGGCTTTCGGACTCGTCGCGGCGCGCCGGCGCACCGTTGAGCACGACCGCGTAGGGCTTGCGCGCCGCGCGGCACATCTGGATGGTTTCCTGCACTGCGTTGACGTCGAACACGCCGGGACGTGCCGGAATGACCACCATGGTCGCGTTCTTGATCGCGTCGTCGACGACGGCCGAGAGATTCGGCGGCGTGTCGATCAACACCCATTCATAACCGTCGCGCTTGGCAGCGGAGACGATGCCGCTGACCGAGTTCACGGCAGCCTTGATCGGCGGCTCGTTGGTGCCGCGCAGCTTGTGCCACAGCGTCAGCGAGCCCTGCGGATCCGCGTCCACGAGCATCACCTGCTTGCTCGCCTTGATCTGCGCGGCGAGATGTGCGGCCAGGGTACTCTTGCCCGAGCCGCCTTTACGCGATGCAAAAACAATTACGTTCATACCTCTGGCCTCCAGATTGACCCCAGATCACGAAAATGAATCACCGCGCTGATTCGGGAAAGAAAAATTTACCGGCAGTTGCCTCAGAGCCACGAAATAACAAGACGTGTTGGCTTTTGAGTCACACTGCTTCGCGCGACCAGGATACCAATCGCAACGAAACGCCCTTCACGCCGGCAATCCCACGCTTTTTCGGCAGCAACGCGGGAAAAACGGAATGCAACCTCGCCGCGCAAACCCTCTCGCGACTCTTTTCCGTCGAACGCGCTGGTAATTGTCGCAGGCGTCCGCACGGCGAGGCGAACAAAAGGAGTCCGGAGGCTGGCGCGCAGCTGATGCCGGCAACACACATGCAGGGGACACCGACGCGAAGACGCTTCGCGCTGTTGCCCTGACGCGACGAGCTTCAAAGAAAGAACGCTGGCCCCGCGCTCAGCTTTCGCTGGATTTCTTCTTCTTGGCCGCCTTCTGCGAAGGCTTGGTGCTCTTCTTGGCCGTCGGCTTGCCGGCGCGAGCCTCGCCGGGCTCAGGTCCCTGACGGAAGAACACTTTGCACTGCGGCGAGAGCTGCGATTTCTTCTGGATCATGCAGGCGGTGATGGCATCGACGTTCGGAACGAACTCGCCGCACAGCCGCATCGCGTCCGGCGAGCAGGCCTGCTGCTCCTCCTGCGTGTAAGCGAAGCCGGCGCCGGGATGGACCAGGACGGCGAGCGCAATGCCCGAGATCGCAGCAGCCAAGGATTCTTTGAAACGGAGCGCCGGCATCGATCCCCCCACATGTCGAGTTAGAGCGAATAGTGGGTGAACGGGCGTTCGTTGGCAACGAGGCCTGAAGCGAAAACGGCCACCTGTGCGCTCCGGGCAACAGGCCGGTCGGCCCGGCGCGGTCCCATCCCGGGCACGATGTCGCGCTATCAGGCTAAGCCTTTGGCAGGGCTGGCGAGATCGGGTCCGCGCGCGGCTTCAGCTTCGGTCCAGCAAAAAAACGCGAAAACAACCCCATGCACAGTAGCCAGGCCACGGCGGCCATTTACGGATTTTACGAAGTCGATTTGACTCGTCGGGCAAAACAGCGGCATGATGGCATGATCGAGAACGTGGGGTGGTCGTGTGATGTCCCCGTGAGATGAGGGGCGCATGGCCACAGTGTTGATCGTCGCGCCGGTGTTCGCCCTGATCGCGGCCGGCTATGCGTCGGTGCTGTTTCGCTTCGTCTCCGAGACCGCGCACAAGGGCATCTCCGAATTCGCCTTCAGCATCGCCATTCCGGCGCTGCTGTTCCGCACCATCGTCGTGTCGGAATTCCCCGATGTCAGCCCCTGGCGGATGTGGGGCGCCTATTACGGCGCGCTCGCCATCACCTGGATCGCGGCGCTGGCGCTCTCGGCATGCTTGCGCGAACGGCGCGAAGACCGCGAGGACGGCGTCGTGTTCGCGATCGGCTCGGTCTACGGCAACATCGTGATGCTCGGCATTCCGCTGGTGCTCTCAGCGCTCGGCAACGAAGCCGCAGGCCCGATGTCGCTGATCCTGTCGGTGAACACGCCGCTGCTCTGGCTTTGCGGCATCCTCCAGATGGAGCTTGTCAGCCGCAAGCGGACGGGCTCGGTCCTGTCGGTCATCCGCCCCGTGCTCGCGGATCTCGCGCGTAATCCGCTGATGCTGGCGATCGGTTTTGGCGTGGTCTGGCGTTTTACGGGGCTCGGCCTCAACCCCGTCGTCGACCGAACGATCGAACTGCTCGCGCAGGCGGGTTCGCCGGCGGCGCTGATCGCGCTCGGCATCAATCTGTTTCGGTTCGAGGTGAAAGGCGAGATGCTGAGCGTCGCCGCGATGAGCGCGCTCAAGCTGCTGGCGATGCCGGCGGTGGCGTTCGTGCTGGCAAAGCTGCTCGGTTTGCCTCCGGTCGCGGCCGGCGTGATCGTGCTGTTCGCGGCGATGCCGACCGGCGCGAACGCCTACATCTTCGCGGCGCAGTATCAACGGCTGGTGAACCCGGTGTCGGGGGCGGTGGCGCTGGGGACGCTGCTGGCGGCGGTGACGCTGCCGGTGGTGGTGGTGATCGTGGCGGGGGTGAGGTAGCCGCACGAGCAGTCACGCGGTCATCCCGGTTGATCCGTGCGAGGAGCTGACCTCCGCAAGCGCAGGATCAAACGTATCGCCAGCCAGAGCATCAGAACGACGAGCACGAAGGCGGCAACCGGCGCAGCCAGGGCAAGAAGCGATACGAGGAGTGCACCGCCCAGTTCGGCGGTCGCAACGGTTGAGTTGCCGAGGCCAGCCGTCAGGACCGTCGATTTGGCCCGCACGGCCGCGGTGACGCCATGCACTATGCCGGCCGCGCCGCCACCCGCGACGATGGCGGCCGTCCATTTCATCATCGGTGGAAGATCTGCCATGGTCGCCGCCGACAGGATGGCTCCGGCGATCACGGCGACAGGCGCGGCGATGACATCGAGCACATTATCCACGCCGGGAATGAAATACGCACCAACCTCCAGGAGCGCGGCCACGCCAAGCATGAGCATTGCAGCAGGTGTTCCAAGCCACGCGAAACCGTCGCCCAAAGGAAGCGAACCCGAGTAAGCGGCCACGCTGGCAACCAGCATCGGCAGGAACACCCGGAAGCCCGTCGCGGCCGCAAGACCGACACCGAGCGCAATCGACAACGCGAGATCGGAGTTCGACATGAGATCCCCAACGATTGTTGCGCTCGAATTTCCTCGAAGGTTAGACGTGATGCGGCCGAGGTCATTTGGATGAGAACGGCCATCGACGCAGATCGCAACGCGCAATCAGGCTACATCGCGGAGGATGATCAAACCAAGCCAGAAATGTTGACGTAGCCGATCACTGCGCATTTCTTCCACTTCGAGTTCAAAGGCGAGCAGCATCGCAGTGATGGGCGCGCTCAAGCTTCTGGCGACGCCCGGTGGTCGCGTTCGTGCTGGCAAAGCTGCTCAACCTGCCGCCGGTCGCGGCCGGCGTGCTGTTCGCGGCGATGCCGACCGGCGCGAACGCGTACATCTTTGCGGTTCAGTATCAGCGGCTGGTGAACCCGGTGTCGGGCGCGGTGGCGCTGGGCACGCTGCTGGCTGCGGTGACGCTGCCGCGTGGTGGTGGGGGTGAACGTGGCGGGGGGGGAGGTAGCTTTGGTTAGCGTGCGCGTGTCCGCTGCGTGCTCAACGCGCTGCACAAGTGCATAGGCGGGCGTTGAACGAAAACATTACTTCGGTCAGCTCCCCTCCTCTTGCCCCCTCACCAACCCCAAGAGCCGGCGGAACTCCTCATCGTTCGAATCGCTCTTCCAAAAATTGATGAATTGGCAAACTACTTGAAGGTTGCCTGCCTCGTAATGACCGTCGCTGTCGATCCGATCCAGCGATGGCAGGAGGTTCTTGTTCGCATTGGGATTGACAAATTCAAACGGGATTCCGGTTAAGGCGCAACAGTTACCCTGTAGATCAAGCAAAGATGCGATAAGCTTCTCTAATTCAGCCGCAGTCATCCGCAATTCTTTGTTCTTCAAAATCCGTTGGACGCTTTGTCCGTTGGCGTTCCTTACCGTATTCTCGACCGACAGGCGCATTTCGATGATGGACTTCTCGCGTCCGCCAAGGATGCGCCCATCGTCTCTGGCGCCTGGCGCTTTAGCGATCGAGCCTTCCGATTCACGCTTTAGCAGCGTCGAAAAAACCCAGCAGAAGGTGTGTGCGTCAATAAGGCGGATATGTCTTAGGCCGGCGCCCTCTTCAATAAGCGGCCGCAACGAAGCGAGCGTACGGTTGTACGTCGAATAGTTCTCCCAGCCACATTGGAGTATGGTCGAAAAGTATATATTGAGTGCTCGAAATGCGCGGTCGAAACCGGTTGGCTGAATCGGCATAAATCGATCCATGTCCTTAAGAAAGAACAGATAGGCCAACAACGGATATTTGCGGGCCGTCAGATCGCTCAGTCGATCAAATGTTGCGCCTTCATCAGCGTTGCCTCGATAGAGTCCAAAAAGTAGACCTTCGATGTCACGGCGAAGCTTCGGTTTCGCCCGCGCTTCCAACAACTCCCGATGGTCGCGGTTGGCATGACCGTAGCGGTTTTGCCAGAACACAAGATTATTCGTAAGTTTGCGGCCACTGTCCTGTATCTCAATAGCCTCGATCGTACGCTCCAAGATCGCGCCTGAGCCGATACTCTCTTCCGTCCATTCCCCTGCTCGAAGCAATCCAAGGGCATGATCACGCAGACGCGGCTTATAGCCTTCCCAGACCGCAGCAAGTCCTTCGTCAAACCCTTTGAACGGATGACCGGACTTTGTCGTGACGAGTCTCTGGAAGCGTGCGAACGCTTCGCTGAAGGCAGACGGGTCAATGTCAGCGGCCATAGTCGGCCGAGCAGCGTTTCCGGAACCGGCATACCAATCAAGAAACCTGTCCAAAGCGCCGGGGCTATCGACTTCGACACGCAGCGTGGAGGGCGACCGAAGCCGTAAAAGCGGCCCGTTGATGTTGGAGTTTCCGTTTGAGGGATTATCCATCAGGCGCACACCATCGAGCTTCGGTGGAGCCGGCGGCTCGAACCAAATACGTGTTTCGCTGGCCTCGCGATGAAGGGCCAGGACCTTCCCGGTTGGCGTCGAGAAGCCGATCACATAGTCGGTGGGCGGTTTAGCGGGCTTGCCCAACCGTGACCTAAGAGTTGCTTCAGCGTCTGCAGTCACGAGCGGCATTCACAATCTCCGGCTTGCAATACCCGGCCGCTATCTGCTTCGGCCTTCCATCCCCATGAGGCCAAGGGCCTTCTCTTATCATCGAGCTATCAAGAGCTTTATTACTTTCGTTTGCTGGCTGAGAGTTTTGGTATCGCATCAATCACTACAATCTCTGACGCGCGTTCGCCGCGCGCAAGTCGCCCTTCTCGAACTTTTCTAATCTCATTGAACTTATTGCCTCCATCTCCGTAGTCGATAATGACAAATACTGCGAAATCAGTTTGTGAGGCTGTTTTGTAAAATTCCAACTGCTTTTCGTATCCGTGCACAACGGTGCCACCGGATCGCTTCATTTCAACTAAGACGCGCGCCTGATAGCCGCTTGAAAACTTGAAGTCGATGGGGCCACCACCCATGTTTGCTTCAGGTGAGATGTCAACGTCGTTCGCTTTACAAAAGCAATCCGCGATCGCGTAGTAGATTAGTTGAGAGGCCCGTTCTTTCTTTGGCTTCCCGTTCACCCACAGCTCTTCCCACAGATTACCTGCCTCAACATGACGCCTAAACAGCTCAATGGTGTCGATGACCACACGAAATATCTCGTGCGCTCCGAGTTTGAGATTGTAGGCAGCCGCCTGCTTAAGGTCCGGAAGTCCGTTTGTGAGAATTTCTTTGAGGCGATAGTAGCCGAGCGCATCCAAGTTGGGGTCGTAGTTACTTACATTACCCTTTACGGCTGCTAAGAAGAAATCAAAGTCGGACGCTGACCCTAACGCGGCGGTACGCAGCGCAGCCTTCCGCTCCGCCACTGTCGGCTCCGCAATGCCTCCCAAGAGTCGGTTGACGCGTTCTCGGATACGCGCGTTTTCCATGGCTGCCCGCTCTATATCCGACCAATCATTCGCGATTGGCAAATCGCGCACGATGTCGGTCGGCACGAGAACGATGGGCACCTGCTTGCCTCTGGCGTTCACATATTTTGGCAACTTGTGAGTTGGACAAACGTCAAACGAGAAGACTGGCACCCCATGCGCTTGACAGAAAGCCTCTGTGATCTGCGCCAAGTCATCCATGATCACCGTTGTTGTCATATCGCTGATTGTATCAGGCCCGACATCCTCCTCGAAGAAGCCCATCAGAGAGATCATTTCCGGGTCGCTTGCGCCCAGCGTGATCACCTCCTTGCTTGTGCGGAGGATCGTTTCGCGAATTAGCTCTGGCCTCGAATTTCCTGATCGGCCGGTTCCGCCGTAGCCAAGTCCGTTTTCTGGCGGCTCGCTCAAGTCAAGCTGTCGTCGAGCACCTTTCCATGCTGCATCACCTTCGCCATTGGAGATTGCAAGCATGCGGACCAATATCTCGAAGTGCTTGCGAAATCGCTCGGCTGCGGCTGTTGCGATAATTTGGTTTCCGGACTTCGCTAGGAGGACCGGATCGATGAACAATGGTACGTCTACATCCACGAATGGATCTATCAGTCCGGCGGCCGCCAATGCTTGCGACTGAACTTTGAAGTAGGTTGAAAATAGGGTGGGATTATGCACGCGAGCCATGATGATGGCACTCTACTCGCGTCCTAATTGAATCCAAATGATACTTTGGCGATGATCGGCGAGAACGAGTGCGTACAAACTCAGGTGTGCGCCGCATCCTAAATTCGCTACCCAAAGGAAGCGAACAGAGTGGTTCGATTTAGAGGGTTAGTAAGACTGGTACAGTTGGGTGGGTACTGCCGCCGCTCAACTTTGTCTTTGATAAACCTAGCTTTTTTGCTCGCCAAAGATCGGCTTTTGCAGCGCGTTTTTGTATTCTTGAGAAGCTCGACGTAGCCGGAGCACGACTGGCACTGAAGCTTCACGACCATCTAATAGGGAAGGCACTTGCGTGCTCTGCGTCGGCTTCCAGAGCTTCTTCTCTATTCTGGCAGCCCTGCCTGCCGTAGCGCGCTGTTCATTTTCTCGATGTATTCGGGCTGAAAGCAGAACATTCGATAATAACTGTCGGCCTCGCGAATGGTGAAATCCGGGCGCAATTTCAGCAGCTTTCCGACCTCCGCCTTGGCCTCGTCGAACCGACCGAGAAACGGCAGCGCGTACGCCTGATCGAGATGACTGAGCCAAAAACCCTCAAGGTAGGCGTGCCGGAAATCCTCAAGCGCCTGTTGGTATTCGCCTTTCCACCAGTGTCGCTTTGCGGGCGCTAACCACCAAGCAAACGAGGCATTGGGACCCGCCAAGCGAATGGCCCTTTCGGCCATTGCGGTCCCGTCATCCCAGTCCCCCATGAAGGCGAGCCACATACCTCCTGAGAGGGTTCGCGCATCGTTGGAATTGAGCGCGAGGGCCTTTTCCAATTCTTGTCGGTACAGGTGGATTTGACATTTGGTACTCATCGCCAGAGCGTAGGTTCTTTGAGCGAACGCATCGTCGGGTGCAAGCTCCACGGCCCGTGTCGCGCCCCGTAAGATTTCCTCGTTCAAATACAGACGCTTATCGGTGTGTTGAATTTGGTCGGACGGTAGACCGATCCCCATGCTTCTTTGGTTAAAAAGAACAGTGGCGCGTGCTGACCACGCGAATGCGTTATTCGGCTGTCGCTCGGTAAGTCGCTTGGAGCACTCTAACGCTTTCAGAATTGCGGATGACAATCCACGTACAGACCCGACTACCGCATGAACAATACATTCATATGGACTGAGTTCGAAGACCGGCTTGTTCTGGGATTGCGAGTAATCTGCGTTCATAATTGCGCCGGGGTAGCCACCAATCTGCACGGCGGCGGCGTCGCCAATTTCGTACGCGGACGTTTCCGTTTGCACGCCTTCGGCATTCGCATCGAAGGACTTCGACCAAATCTCTGTACCAGTGCGCAGGTCCGAAACGTGGATATTCGCGCGAGCACCGCCGCCCAATGGATGAACCTCACCGCTCACCAGATAGTCGACTTGCGCCTTCCGGGCCGCTTTGATGGCATCATCACCTTCCTTTAGAAAATTTGCAGCGGTTGCGCGCGGTATCACTCGCAAAGTGCTGAACCTGCCGAGGGAGGATGCAAGTTGTTGGGTTACCCTGTCGGCAAACGAAACAAGCCCCGGCGCGGCGATGGGGCTCGAAACAGGCAATACAGCTACTGAAGGCCCCTTCGAGACGATCAGACCGGTGGACGCGGCAGTCGTGGTCGTATCTCTGCCGACGTGGCTGTGCAAAATGTCCCATGCGTGCCAGTAGCCCGCGAGCCCGCCGACCACAGCACCAACGGACGCAATGATCGCGCCGAGTTTCCCAAGGCGAAGACGCAGGCGAGTGGAGAACGATGCGGATTTGCTATCGTTCAACTTCGGAGCGTCGTTTAGGGGCGTGTCTGCCACCGTCCACCGTTCCTCCGAACGTCAACCTTTGGAAAGTTACAACCAGGTTGCAAAGCTGTCCATATAAGGGTCTTCGTGGTAGCTGTCGGGCGCCTCGGGGTAGATGACATTCCACACGAGATGGTCACCGAACTCCCGCCAGTATTTTGCTGGATCGGGATTGGCCTCGTGCTGCTTCACGAACCAAACGTACCAGCGCCCAGCGAGTGCTATAGCGTTAAGCCGAGAGGCTGGCCTTCGCCATTCCTATGCGCCCGTAATGCAGCGATACGGGTCTCAATCTCAGCTAACCACTCGCCGTGCTGTGACTTCGCAAAGGGGATTGGCGTCCCGCTCGGTATCCGAAGCTGAGCTTCCCAGCGCACCCCATACAAGCGCTCATAGTCGTCGCGCACATCGGCCGGGATACCTTTTCGAGCGATAAAGCCGCCACCCTTCGCTCGAACTAACTCAACCATCCGCAATGCCATTTGTAGCGCCTTTTGTATTTTAGGCGGCGCAAATACATCAGGCCTATCAGTAAGTTGCTGGGAAAGCGGACTTATCCGCAACGGTGGTACAGTTGGGTGGGCTCGAACCACCGACCTCCTGTTCCCACAGACAGCGCCGAAGGGTCGACACGGGTTCGCTCAACTGTCAATCACAGGAGGCCTGCCACACGCAAAAGCCGCCAAGGTCTCCCTCGACGGCTCGTGCCGTTGCGTTTGCGTAGAGGTACTGTGTCGAGCGGTGCTCGAACGCAGCCCGTACTCGCTCTTATTGGACGCACGCGACCTTCAATGAGGGCCGGTGGGTGCGTTGCCAGTGTGCCGGGCCAACGATCCCCGATCCCTATCAGATGTGACTGGCGGCGATGCTCTTCAAGCGAGCACTGCTGTCCCATTCGATGAAATGGCAAAGCGCGTTTTCAATTGAGCACACTTCGATCATCATCAGCAATCAAGGTCAGCAACTGATCCACCACAACCCGGATACACGTGTCGAAACTCGTATCGGTGATGATTTCGCCGAGGGCGGAAGGGGTCTAGCGGCCTTAAAACGTGCGCCCGGCGTTCTACATGCTAGGCCTTCCGGAGCTAGGTCGGAGGGACCACTCTCGCTGCATCTCAAGGAAAACGGCCCGCCAACGGGTCACCGTCTTCGGCGCCGGCTTTGTTGCAAGCACGAAAGCCTCAAAAAGCTCCCAGCAACTCACACTGGGCGAGCGCGGCGCCCCGTCTGCGAACGGCGGGAAGGTATCGGGCCTCTCGTCACGGGCGTAGTCGCCATTCGCGCGCTTCTCCAATAGCTGGATTGCGGGCAACAGATTGTCGCTGACAGCGTCCACGAACAGCGCATGCGCGGTAAGGTTCAACGCCTTCCCCTCGTTGGCGAGGAAGGTTGCGACCCGCGCCAATTCGGCAATCTGCGGCCTCACGGCTTCCCGCACCTCTGGGTCATATTGCCAATCTGCGTGAGGGTCGGACCCTGGATCCTCTTCGTACTCGTCAGGCGCCTCTGGGCGGATCACATTCCACACGACGTGATCGCTGAAGTCCCGCCAGTACGTTGGCTTCCCTGGATCGGCCTCGTGCTGCTTCACGAACCAGTTGTACCAACGGCCCGCAAGCGCGATTGCGTTGAGCTTGGTGAGTGGTTGACCCTCGCCATTCCTTTGGGCCCGCAGGGTCGCGATGCGGGTCTCGACCTCGGCCTCCCACTCTCCGAGGCGGGCCTTGGCTTCGTGCTTAGGCGTACCGGCCGGAAGCCTGAGGTGCGCCTCGCGCTTGTGCCCATAGAGCCGTTGGTAGTCCTCGCGTACGTCCTCGGGGATGCCCTTACGGGCGAACCACCGACCATCTGCGGCTCGATTCAACGCGACCATTCGCAACGCCATTTGTGCAGCCTTTTGTATTTTAGGCGGCGCAAATCCTGCTGGTCTATCAGTAAGATGCTGGGAACGCGGTGTTATCCGCAATCTTGGTACAGTTGGGTGGGCTCGAACCACCGACCTCCTGTTCCACAGACAGGCGCTCTAACCAACTGAGCTACAACTGCATCCTTGCGAGCCGCCTTGGGCGCCTGGACGGGCCGTCGACCTAAGGGGGGCTGGACGGGGCGGAAACTAGGTGCAACGGGCGTTTTTGGCAAGGCCGCAAAACCCGAGAATCGCGCTTCCGACGAGGTTATTTCCAAAGCAAAACCCGGGCTCTAGGCCCGGGTTTCTTAATTTAAACCAGCCGGCCTAATCAGGCGGCGGGCTTGTAGAACTTCGAGGCAGAGGCCTTGATCGGCTCGACGGTCTCGGCGGCGACGCGCTGGGTCAGCTCGGCCAGCTCCTTGGCCTGGGACTGGAAGGTCTCGAGCTGGGTGCGGGTGTGGCCGGTCCACAGCTCCAGCGCTTCCGCCGGCGACTTGAGGCCGAACAGCTGCTGGGCGAAGTCCAGCTGGGCGCTGGTATTGGCCTTCATGAACTCCACCAGCTTGGCGGTGTACTCGCTCGCGCCCTTGTTGGCGGAGGTGAACACGGCCTCGACGGTGCCGTTGTGGGTCTCGGCCGCGTCCTTGAACTTGGCGTAGCTCTCGCGGGCCTGCGACACGCCCTTTTCGGCGAACGCACGCATCTGCTCGGGAACCTCGAACGGAATGATCGAGGCAGAAAACGGATCAGTCGCACCTGTCATGATGTCCCTCACGATAAAGAAAAAATGGAGTGAGCCTTCTGGCGCGCCCGCCGGCCCCGACCTAGGCCTCAAATTCAGCGGGAACGAACACTGGAACGCGATACAAGAAGATGGCTCGCCCAGCGCCGATCACTATCGCTGCCTAAGATGTCAACATTGTGCAACGCAAACGTGATCCGGGCTGCGCCGCGAAATTTAATCGCGGTCAGGGTGATGGTTCCGCCTGAGGGAACCCTGGGTTGAGGTAGTCTGGTGCCTGCTGGCCGCTCTCTTACCCTCCCCTGGAGGGGTCG
Source organism: Bradyrhizobium sp. MI1.7 (assembly GCF_055811795.1). Classification (NCBI taxonomy): domain Bacteria; kingdom Pseudomonadati; phylum Pseudomonadota; class Alphaproteobacteria; order Hyphomicrobiales; family Nitrobacteraceae; genus Bradyrhizobium; species Bradyrhizobium sp. MI1.7. Next base: position 21,305 of record NZ_JBVVPO010000011.1, on the reverse strand, counting down.
AGACGAGCGGAGCTCGCTCGGGGGTCGATCGCGCAAAGCGCGAGCTGGGTGGGGTGATCTCTCCACTCGGGCACCGCCTCCATTGAGAGACTGTCACCCCACCTCGGTTCGCATGCCGCTTCGCTGCGTGTGAACCGATCCTCCCCCTCCAGGGGAGGATGGGCACCTGTGATGCCGCTGACGATCTGGCGCATTTCGCTGGGCTGCCCCGCCCGCGAATCCTGCGGATGCCGTTGGGCTGCGGCTTGCGGGGGCGGCTACATTAAGGTTATCGCGGCTTTAGGCTTGGCCGTGTAGACCGGAGCCGTGGACCTGCCTGCGCCTGCGCGCGATACTAACCCTTTCTTAAGGCTGTCATTCCGGCAGCCTTGCACCCTGATGTTGACAAGCGAGACTTGAAGCCGGTCGGATGACGAGTTCGGATTTCCAGTTGCGAGGCGTGGGCGATCCCCGGCTGGCCGTGCACGCGACCTCTCCGTTGCCCGCCTGGCTCTGGTCGATCGACGGCACGCGCGTGCTCTGGGCCAATCCGGTCGGCGCAAGGCTGTTCGGCGCGGCCCATGGCACAGCGCTCGCGGACAGGACCTTCGGCCCGGCGGACAGCCATCGCCGCCAGGTCGCCCGGCTCGCGCGCCGGCTGGCGCCGAACGGCGCGATCAGGCTCGAACGGCTGCACGGGTTCGGCGCCCGCTTGGGCATGCTGATGACCTGCGCCTGCGCCCGCCTCGACTTCGCCGATGGAAGCTCCGGCGTGCTCGTCACCGCGATGGATCCGACGCTGCGCTCCATGCCGCTGGTCGAACGCCTGCATCGTCTCGTCGAGGGCGCCAGGGTGCCGATGGCGGCGTTCGCGCCCGACGGCCTGTTCGTCGGCGCCAGCGAAGCCGCCCGCTCCCTGCTCGGCTTCCGCGATCTCGGCGATGCCGGCCTCGACCAGGCCCGCAGCGATGCGCTGATGAAAGGCCGCGCCGAGACGCCGATCGGCATCGGCCAGATGGTGCTGCAACGGGTCGGCATCGGCGCCGATGTCGGCCTGGTCGCGCTGATCGAGCCTGCCGCCCGGCCGGCGGCGCCCGATGTCGAAGAGAATAGCGCGCGCGAACAAGATGCTCAGCCCGCGCCCGACGCTCCGCCGGTCCCTCCGGCTGCGGTGCCGGACCATGCGCGGCCTGCGCGCCCGAACGAGGCCGCCTCCGGAATCGCGCTGTTCGACGCCTTCGCCGAGCCGGTCGAAACGCCGGCTCCGAGCGAGACCGTCCCGCCATCGGAGGCGATCGCGGACGCGCACGCCTCGAGCGACGCGATGCCGGAGGTCGTCACGATCCAGGAGGCGGCCGAAGCGCCTGTCCAGGAAACTGTCAGCGAAGCGATCGACGCCGCGCCCAAAACTCCGGTTGAAAACCCGCGAGAAGCCATTGTGTCGCCGCAGGCCGCGCCGATCACCTCACACATGGTCGAACCGCCGCCAGCGGAGCCGTCCGCACCGCGTCAGCATCCGCTGCGCTTCCTGTGGCAGGTGGATGCGGAGGGGCGCTTTGTGCTCGGCTCAGACGAGTTCATCCACCTGATCGGCGCACACACCGCCGCCGGCTTCGGCCGCCCCTGGCGCGAGATTGCCGACGAGTTTGCACTCGACCCTGATGGCCGCGTGGCGCAGGCGCTTGCAAGCCACGACACCTGGGCCGGGATCACCGTGAACTGGCCGGCCGACGGCGGCGAGCATCTGCCAGTCGAGCTCGCGGGCCTGCCGGTCTACGACCGCGAGCGCAATTTCGCGGGCTTCAGGGGCTTTGGCGTCTGCCGCGATCTCGACGGACTGAACCGGCTCGATGCGCTCAGGCGCTTTGAGCTGTTGGCCGCGCCGCCCGCACAGCACGGCCTCTCCGCCGACGTCGTCGAACTGGATCCGGAGCCGGAGCCCATGGCGGAGGCACCGCCTCCGCCGAGCGAGCCGCCCGCACCCGAGCCTGAGCCTGAGCCGACACCTGAACCCGAACTGCCCGAACCCGTAGCCGACGCGAATTCACACCCAACCGATCCGGAAACACCAGTGGAAACGCCTCCCAATGTCGTGCCGTTCCGCCCGCCCGGCGATGCGCGATCGCCGACGCTGACCCCGGTCGAGAACAGCGCGTTCAACGAGCTCGCCCGGCAATTGTCCGAGCGCCTCGAACGCGAACGCGAGACCATTGCCGCCGTCGCGTCCGAGCCGCCGACGGCGGAAACCACGCCCGAACCTCCGATGCCGGAGCCCGAGGCGCCGCAGGCGCCGGCCGAATGGCTGACCGAACCGGCGCCGCCCGCGCAGGGCCACAGCGTGCGCGACCGCGCGCTGCTCGATCTGCTGCCGACGGGCATTTTGATCTACCGGCTCGACCGGCTGCTCTACGCCAACCCCGCCTTCCTCGCGCGCATGGGCTATTCCAATTTGGGCGCGCTCGAGGATGCCGGCGGGCTGGACGCGCTCTATGTCGAGCCCGGCGTGTCGTCGGCGAGCAGCACGTCGCAAGCCGGCACGCCGGTGACGATCAGCGCGACGGTGGCGAACGGCGAAGAGCCGCTTCCGACCACCGAAGCGCATCTGCACACGATCGACTGGGACGGCGCGAGCGCGCACGCGCTGATCTGCGCGCTGCCGCAAGCGGCGCCCGTCGTTGTTGCGCCAGTCATCGCGCCGCCTGTCGTCGTCGAACCCGTCGTCGCGGAATCCTTCCCCTACGCGCCCGAACTCGAGCCCGAGGCCGGCGATGCCGACGCCCAGGATCTCGCCGCGATCCTCGACACCACCGCCGAGGGCATCGTCATGTTCGATGCCGAAGGCAACATCCACGCCTGCAACCGCAGCGCGGAAGCGCTGTTCGGCTATGACGGCGAAGCGCTGATGCAGCGGAACCTGGTGACGCTGTTCGCGCCGGAGAGCCAGCACGTCGTGGTCGACTATCTCGAGAGCCTCAAGAGCCAGGACATCGCGAGCCTGCTCGACCACGGCCGCGAGGTGCTGGGGCGCGAGAAGAAGGGCGGCGTCATTCCGCTCGCCATGATCATGGGCCGCACCAGGCCCGACGGCCCGAACTTCTTCGCCGTGTTCCGCGACCTCTCGCAGAACAAGAAGGGCGAGAGCGAGCTCAAGAACGCCCGCCGTCTCGCCGACGGCGCGGCGAATGCCAAGGCCGACATGCTGGCGCGGATCAGCCACGAGATCCGCACGCCGCTCAACGCCATCATCGGCTTCGCCGAGGTGATGATCTCCGAGCGCTTCGGGACGCTCGGCAACGAGCGCTACGGCGAATACATGAAGGACATCCGCGCCTCCGGCGAGCGCGTCATCACCATCATCGACGATCTGCTGGAGCTGTCGCGGATCGAGACCGGCAAGCTCGATCTCAATTTCGCCAACCTCAATCTCAACGATCTCGTCGAAGCCTGCGTCACGGTGATGCAGCCGCAGGCCAACCGCGAGCGCATCATCATCCGCACTTCGCTCGGGCATGCGCTGCCGCAGGTGAGCGCGGACGCGCGCGCGATGCGGCAGATCACCATGAACCTGATCTCGAACTCGATCCGGCTCGCCAGCGCCGGCGGACAGGTCATCGTCTCGACCGCGCTCACCGACCGCGGCGAGATTGCCCTGCGCATCCGCGACACCGGCCACGGCCTGAGCGAGCGCGAGGTCGCCGCCGCGATGGAGCCGTTCCGCACGCCACCGCCCGGCGATGCCGCGGACAGTTCGGCGCTCAGCCTGTCATTGACCAAGGCCCTGGTCGAAGCCAACCGCGCCCGGTTCAACATCAAGAGCGCAGGCAATTCCGGCACGCTGATCGAGGTGGTGTTCGCACCGGTGGCGGTGGGGGCTTAAGTTGCCTTCAACCTCTCCCCGCCCTTCTGCGGGGAGAGGTCGGATCGCCCCCGGCGACGCGCAGCATCGTCCGGCGCGATCCGGGTGAGGGGCAGGGCAACGTGCAGCCACGATGGGCGGTCCACCCGACATCTCTGATGCCGCCGAACCCTTCATACCCTCAACTCAAATCAAGCCTGTGGAGACAGCCCCTCACCCCACCCTCTCCCCGTAGGAGCGGGGTGAGGGAGCGAGAGAGCGGCGCGTCCCTTACTGTTCAACCAAAACTCATCTCGCTCTCTGGCAAAGCCCAAGCAAAAAGGGCACGGCGCGCGCCGCTATGCAGCCTGTTTCCCGTCCATGAGCCAATAGACGATGGCGGTCAGGGCAAGGGTCGATGCGCCTGCAACGATGAACGCGGCGAGATAGTCGCCATTCGGGCTGAGTTGCAGGGCCGCGCCCAGAAGCGCGATCCCGAAGCTGAAACCGATTTGCCGCATCGTGACGCAAATGGCCGATGCGGTCGCCGCACGATCGCCGGGAACCGCCGACACGGCGGCGGCGGTGATCTGAGCGTTGATCACGGCACAGCCTGATCCGCTGACCAGCAACGCGATGACGGTCATGGCCAGCGTGCCCGGCCCCGCATGTGCGCCGGAGATCGCGCCAAGCGCCAGGTCAGCCACGCCGATAAGAGCGAGACCACCACAGAAGAACGACCGTGACGGGATGCGGGTCGTCAAGGCCGCGCCATAGCGCGGCAACACCATCATCGGCAACGTGAGCGCGACCAGGAGCCAGCCCGCCCCGAGCGGACTGAGTCCCAATGGTCCGCGCGCCAATTGCGGCACGTAGACGAGCAGCGACCAGAATCCGGTCGATCCCGCGATCGGGACGAGGCACATCGCGATGAATTGCCGGGATCCGAACAGCTTGAGATCGAACGCCGGGTTGGGGTGCCGGCGTTCCACCCAAACGAACAAAAGCAGCGCAATCCCCGAAGCGGCGAGGCCCGCCAGGAACGTCGCCGACGCGATGCCGCCGAGCGCGGGCGCTTCCAGCAACATAAACGCGAGCGTCGCCGACGTGATCGCAAGAAGGCCGGCACCGAGCCAATCCACCTTGGCGCTCGAACGCTGCTGGTCGAGCCCATTGCCAATTCTGCACAGCACCAGAACAACCAAGAGTGCGCAAAGCGGCAAGTTGACCCAAAAAATCCAACGCCACCCGATCGTATCGGCCAGCAACGATCCGAGCGGCGGGCCAGCGACCATCGAGGCACCGACGATCGTGCCCCAAAGTCCAAACGCCCGCGCACGGCGAGGCCCCTCGTAGGCACCGGCAAGGAGGGCGGACGAGGTGCTGGTGATGCAAGCACCGGCGATACCTTGCAATGTGCGGAATGTCAGCAGAACGTCGAACGTGGTCGCGCACGCACACAGCAGAGAAGCCAGGCCAAACAGCCCTGCACCCCAAGTGAACATTTGAACGCGTCCGTATCTGTCGGCAAGGCTACCTGCAATCGGCAGACAGAAGATCAAGGCAAGGCTATAGACGTCGATGGCCCAGGCCGCTCGCGCGGAAGCGGCGCCGAGGTCGCGGCCAATGTCGGGCAAGGCAGCTGCCAGAGCGGTCAGGTCGACTTGAAACAGAAAGCCGCTCAAGCACGCTGCAAGCAGCGTCGCCGTTTCCAGGGACATGCGATTGCCGCGATGGCCGTCGTCGGCACGCCAACTGGCGCTCCGCGTTTCATCATCATTCTGCTGGGGTTTGTCGAGCATGATCGTTGCGGCCTCCATCGAGCATGGATGGCCGGGCAACAGGCTCTGGTCGAATGATGGTTCCTCAAAAGCTCATGAATCTGTATCATGGCTTGAGGAGACCGAGATGCCACGCCGCTTGCCACCCTTCGCACCCCTCGTCGCGTTCGACGCCGTCACCCGCCATGGTTCATTCACACGCGCCGCGGCGGAGCTGGGCGTCACACAGAGTGCGGTCAGCCATCAGATCCGAAAGCTGGAGGACCATTTCGGGGTCGCATTGTTGCAACGGCAGAACCCGGGGATCGGGATAACACCCGCCGGCGCGCAGCTCAGGCAGGAGCTTGCGGCAGCACTCGACGCGCTTGGTGCGCTGGATGCTCAGGTGCGGCGGCGCTCGAACCGAACGACGTTGCGCGTGGGCGCGAGCTCGGCGTTGGCAACATGGTGGCTCGTCCGCCGTCTGCCGGACTTTACGGCGCGACATCCGTCGATCAACGTTGATCTCAAACCACTGGAGACAGGGGACAGCTCAAGGCGGCCGCTCGACGTGCGAATTGTCTGGAACGCGAGCGAAGACGCACGGCGGACGTCGACGCAATTGCCGCTGTTTTGGGAGCGGATCTTTCCCGTCTGCGCGCCGCACCTGTTGCCCCGGCGGCGTCCCTTGACCGACCCCGACGGCCTGCTGGCCCTGCCGCTCATCCACAAAGGCGACAACGCGACCGGCGACTGGGGCTGGCCCTCCTGGTTCAGACGCCTGGGATTGCCGAAATCGGGCGCTGCCGCCGGCAGCCTGACGCTGGACGACATGGGAATGTGCATGTCGGCTGCGGCCGAGGGGGCCGGCGTGACACTGGGGCGCTCGCTTCTGATCGCAGATGCGGTTTCGTCTGGACGCCTCGTGTCCGCACTCGCCAATTACCCCACAGTCGAGTGCACAAAAATTCAGGTTGCCCAGTGGCCAGCCGATCTGATCGGCGATCGCAGCGTCGAATTGTTCGTGAACTGGCTCGCCGAGCAAGCCGAGACGACCGTGAAGAATATGTCGGCTGCCTAGTCCAAGATGCGTCTTGCTGTCGCGAGCGGCGCGCGATCATGCCGCGCACCGTGTCCAGGAACCTGCTGACCTCGAGCTTGAGGCGATTGCTGCAACGAAAAAGGCACGGCGCTTGCGGCGCCGTGCCTTTCTCATTCACGTGGCCTGGCTCAGCTGTAGATCTCGAACAGGCCGGCGCCACCCTGGCCGCCGCCGATGCACATGGTCACGACGCCCCACTTGGCCTTGCGGCGCGCACCTTCCTGGAGGATGTGGCCGGTGAGACGCGCGCCGGTCATGCCAAAGGGATGACCGATCGCGATCGAGCCGCCGTTGACGTTGTACTTGGCGGGATCGATGCCGAGCTTGTCGCGCGAGTAGAGGCACTGGCTGGCGAAGGCCTCGTTGAGCTCCCACAGATCGATGTCGTCGATCTTCAGGCCGGTGCGCTTCAGCAGCTTCGGGATCGCGAACACCGGGCCGATGCCCATCTCGTCCGGCTCGCAGCCGGCCGTTGCCCAGGCGACGAACCGGCCGAGCGGCTTGAGGCCGCGCTTCTCGGCATCCTTGGCTTCCATCAGCACCACGGCGGCGGCGCCGTCCGAGAGCTGGCTGGCATTGCCGGCGGTGACGAACTTGCCGGGGCCCTTCACCGGCTCGAGTTTTGCCAATCCTTCCAGCGTGGTTTCAGGACGATTGCACTCATCGCGATCGACGACGTAGTCGACGATCGATTCCGCCTTGGTCGCCTTGTCGACGACCTTCATTTTGGTCTTCATCGGGACGATCTCGTCCTTGAACTTGTTCGCCTGCTGGGCCGCGGCCATGCGGCGCTGCGATTCCAGCGAGAACTCGTCCTGGTATTCGCGGCTGAGCTTGTAGCGCTCGGCGACGATGTCGGCGGTGTCGATCATCGCCATGAAGATATCGGGTGCGACCTTGAGCAGCTCCGGATCGATCGATTCCTTCGGCGAGCCGCCGCCCGGGATCGAGATGCTCTCGACGCCGCCGGCAACGATGCAGTCGGCGCCGTCGGAGCGGATCGAGTTGGCGGCCATCGCGATGGTCTGCAGGCCCGACGAGCAGAAGCGGTTCACGGAGACGCCGGCCGTGGTCGTCGGCAGGCCGGCGAGCAGCGCGGCCTGCCGGCCGATGTTCGGCGCGCCATGGGCGCAATTGCCGAGATAGCAATCCTCGACATAGTCCTTCTCGACGCCGGCGCGGTCGACCGCGTGATGAATGGCATGCGCGGCCAGCGACATCGGCGGCGTGATGTTGAACCCGCCGCGGCCGGACTTGGCGAGGCCCGTGCGTGCATAGGAAACGATGACGGCTTCACGCATTGTCTTCTCCCTTTTCGAACGATTTTGAACGGAGCATCCTGGACGCCATTGGTACACAAAGTTCGACTGGCTTGGGAGAAATAAAGCGGGCCGCAGCATTAACAAAAACGCCGCCCTCTCGGGAGGGCGGCGTGGTTGTTCCGCAGGTCGGAATATATGACGGCCGTCATTCCGTGGCGCGCGAGCGCCTCAGAACGTCAGTGCCTTGACCTGCTTGACCTGCGGCAGGGCCTGCACCTTGGCGAGCAGATCGGGCGGCACGACGCCATCGACCTCGATCAGCGCGATGGCATCGGAGCCCGGCGCGACGCGGCCGAGATGGAAGGTCGCGATGTTGATCTTGGCGTCGCCCAGCAGGCTCGCGAACTTGCCGATGAAGCCCGGCTTGTCCTCGTTGGTCACGTAGATCATCGACTTGCCGAACTCGGCGTCGACGCGGATGCCCTTGACGTCGACGAGGCGCGGCTTTCCGTCATGATACACGGTGCCGGAGACCGAGCGCTCCTGGCGCTCCGTCGCCACCGTGACGGTAATCAGGCTCTCATAGTCGCTCTGGGCGGCGCGCACGATCTCGTCCACCACCATGCCGCGCTCCTTGGCGACGACGGGGGCGGACACCACGTTGACCTCGCCCAGCATCGGCCGCAGCAGGCCCGACAGCACGGCCGAGGTGATCGCCTTGATCTTCATCTCGGCGACGTGGCCCTCATAGGTGATCTGCACCTTGAGGATGCCGGATTCGGTCAGCTGGCCGGCGAACGAGCCGAGCTTCTCGGCGAGCGAAATGAACGGCTTCAGCTTCGGCGCTTCTTCAGCCGTGATCGACGGGAAGTTGACGGCATTCGAGATCGCGCCGGTGAGCAGGTAATCCGACATCTGCTCGGCGACCTGGAGCGCGACGTTCTCCTGCGCTTCCGTGGTGGAGGCGCCGAGATGCGGCGTGCAGATCACGTTGGGATGGCCGAACAGCACGTTCGCGTTCGCCGGCTCCTCGACGAAGACGTCGAAAGCGGCACCCGCAATGTGCTTGGAGTTCAGCGCATCGACCACCGCCTGCTCGTCGACGAGGCCGCCGCGGGCGCAGTTGATCAGGCGCACGCCCTTCTTCATCTTGGCGATCGCGGATGCGTCGATGATGTTCTTCGTCTTCTCTGTGAGCGGGGTGTGCAGCGTGATGAAATCGGCGCGCTTCAAGAGGTCGTCGAGCTCGACCTTCTCGACACCGATGTCCTTGGCGCGCTCCGGCGACAGGAACGGATCGAAGGCGACGACCTTCATGCGCAGGCCGAGCGCGCGGTCGGCCACGATCGAGCCGATGTTGCCGCAACCGACGACACCGAGCACCTTGCCGGTGATCTCGACGCCCATGAAGCGGTTCTTCTCCCACTTGCCGGCCTGGGTCGAAGCGTCGGCCTGCGGGATCTCGCGGGCGAGCGCAAGCATCAGCGTGATGGCGTGCTCGGCGGTCGTGATCGAATTGCCGAACGGCGTGTTCATCACGATGATGCCCTTGGCCGTGGCGGCGGGAATCTCGACATTGTCGACGCCGATGCCGGCGCGGCCGATCACCTTGAGGTTGGTCGCCTTCTCGAGGATTTTTGCGGTCGCCTTGGTCGCGGAGCGGATGGCGAGACCGTCGTAATTGCCGATGATCTCGGCAAGCTTGTCCTTGTCCTTGCCGAGGTTGGGCTGGAAGTCGACCTCGACACCGCGATCCTTGAAGATCTGCACGGCAGCGGGAGAGAGCGCGTCGGAAATGAGAACTTTGGGTTTGGTCATGGGGATGATCCTTCGCCTTCCCTAACGGGAGGATCGGCCTGCGACGGCCGGAATTGAGTGAAGAAGCTTTGTCTTCCCCCTCTCCCCGTTCTTACGGGGCGAGGGTTGGGGTGAGCGGCAGCCACAGGCGAAGGTGCAAGCGGAGAGAGCCCCTCACCCGGATTGCTGCTGGACGATGCTTCGCATCGCCAGGCGCGATCCGACCTCTCCCCGTAAGAACGGGGAGAGGTGAAAAAACTAAGCTGCCTTGGCGAGCTGTGCCTTGGTCTCGGCGAAGGCCCAGTCGATCCACTGGGTCAAGAGCTCGACGTCCTTCGCCTCGACGGTGGCGCCGCACCAGATGCGCAGGCCGGCCGGCGCATCGCGGTAGTAGGCGAAGTCGTAGCCCGCGCCTTCCTTCTCGACCAGCGCGACCAGCTTCTTGGAGAAGTCGGCCTGCGCGTCCTCGGAGAGCGAGGTGATCGCGGGATCGGTGAACTTCAGGCACACCGAGGTGTTGGAGCGGATCGCGGCGTCCTTGGCCAGGAAGTCGATCCAGGGCGTCTTCGCCTTCCAGTCGGCCAGCACCTTGGTGTTGGCGTCGGCGCGCGCGATCAGCGCCTTCAGGCCGCCGATCGACTTGGCCCAGTTCAGCGCATCGAGATAATCCTCGACGCACAGCATCGACGGCGTGTTGATGGTCTCGCCGACGAAGATGCCTTCGTTGATCTTGCCGCCCTTGGTCATGCGGAAGATCTTCGGCAGCGGCCAGGCCGGCTTGTAGGTCTCGAGCCGCTCCACCGCGCGGGGCGACAGGATCAGCATGCCGTGCGCGGCTTCGCCGCCGAGCGCCTTCTGCCAGGAGAAGGTGACGACGTCGAGCTTGGCCCAGTCGAGCGGCTGCGCAAACGCGGCCGAGGTGGCGTCGCAAATGGTCAGGCCTTCGCGGGTCGCGCTGATCCAGTCGGCGTTCGGTACGCGCACGCCTGACGTGGTGCCGTTCCAGGTGAACACGACGTCGCTGTTGGGATCGACCTTCGAGAGATCGGGGATTTCACCGTAGGCAGCGTTGAGCTTGGTGACGTCCTTGAGCTTCAATTCCTTGACGATGTCGCTGACCCAGCCCTCGCCGAAGGATTCCCAGGCGAGCGTGGTGACGGGCCGCGCACCGAGCAGCGACCACAGCGCCATCTCGACCGCGCCGGTGTCGGACGCCGGCACGATGCCGATGCGATAATCGGCGGGCACTTCAAGCACTTCGCGCGTCAGATCGATCGCGAGCTTGAGCTTGGTCTTGCCGACCTTCGCGCGATGCGAACGGCCGAGCGCTGCGTCCTTGAGATTTTGGGCGTTCCAGCCGGGGCGCTTGGCGCAGGGGCCGGAGGAGAAATGCGGCACGTTCGGCCGCGAAGCGGGCTTCGCTACAGTCATGATCTACCCTTCCAGATAGTAAGCCTCCCGTTGGGGGGAGGTGTCCCGCCGCGGCTGATACGGGAAACGGGAAGAGTCGTCAAGGAAGTTCCGGCGTCTCACGCTGGAGTGAAGGCGCTTCCGGCGCAATCTTGGGGGATTCGACCACGGCAAGCGCGTTCAGCAAGTCCGTGGCATCGCTGATCAATTGCGCGGCACGACGGCGGCTGCCGACTTTCAAAATGCATTTGTCATTGGCCTGCACGACGTAATCGTTGCCGACTTTGATCATGGAATAGCTTGTCATCGAAATCCCCGAACCGACCGAGCCCGGTGTCTGACGCTGCCGTAGCACCGTTCGTTCCCGGCTCAACGTGAACGACGGCTGGGTAGTTTACCGGCTCTTAATATGAACGAATGCGCGATCCGAATTTGCTGATCGCGCAAGGCTCGCGACGAGCTGCGTCAAAAGCGGACAGTCATACCGACGTGACTCGCAGCGAACCCGAGCCGCTTGTAGAAGCGCTGCGCGTCTGTTCGCGTCTGATGCGTCAGCAGTTCGACCAGATTGCAGCCGCGCGCTTTCGCTTCCGCGACCGCCCATTGCACCAGCTGCTCGCCGATGCCGCGGCTGCGACAATCGGAAGCAACGCGGACATCTTCGAGCAGACCGCGGATGCCGCCTTGCGTGCTGATGCCCGGCAAGATCGCAAGCTGCAGGCAGCCGACCACCCTGCCCTCGCTCTCTGCGACCACGAGCGTGAGATTTTGATCGCGCGCGACCCGCTCGAACGCCTGGTAATAGGACTCAGGCAGCGGATCCTCCACGCGCTCGCGGGCGCGCCCGAGATGATCGTCGGCAAGCATGGCGACGATCGCCGCAACGTCCTCGCGGCGCGCGGGACGGATGGAGACGGACTTCTCGTTCATGTCGGGAAACTCCAAGAATCAGCGCGACTCTCAGCGCGCCGGTGGAAGGCCGAGCCAGGCTTCGGCCTCGCCGATCCAGCGGCGGATGGCGGCATGGCGGCCGAGATCGAAGCCACCTTCATGCGCGAGGCGGGTATAGGCGAGCAGCGAGACGTCGGCGAGCGAAACTTCCTCGCCGGCGAAGAAGCGGCTTGCCGCAAGATGCTGCTCCATGCGGTCGAGCGCCGCATAGCCGCGCTTGACCTTGTCAGGATCGAGCTCGGACGCATCCTTGCCGAGATAGACCAGCTGGAAGCGGCACACCGCGATATAGGGCTCGTGGCTGTACTGCTCCCAGAACAGCCATTCGTCCATCTTGGCCGCAGTGAAGGTATCGCGCGGAACGAGCGCGCTGTCGCGGGCGAGATAGCGGATGATGGCATTGGACTGCGCCAGCGTGCGGCCGTCGTCGAAGGCGACAGTGGGCACCTGGCCGGCGCCGTTCATTTTCAGGAATTGCGGCGTGCGCGTCTCACCCTTGCGGGTGTCGATTTCGATCCAGTCGTAGGGCAATGCGAGCTTGTCGCAGACCCACTTCACCTTGAGACAATTGCCGGAATTGGTGTCGCCGTAGATCTTCATCGCCGTCGCCCCGTTTTGGAGCGACAGAGCATCAGGACGGAGGGAACCTGTCAACCGCGGCGCGGCGAAGCAGCGTCAGAACTTGTAACCGAGCCCGACGCGCGCATTGTTCAGCGTCACCGACGTGTTCATGACGGGAGAGAACTTCACGTATTCATATTCCACCCGTGCGAACAATCCTTCCCACAGGCAGTATTCCAGTCCGAGACCGGCGGTCCAGCCGACCACGAAATTGTTGGTCCTGTGCTGGGTCTGCGTCTGCGACTGCGCCAAAACCTGGTGCGGCGTTCCGATGATGGTGATGACGTTACCGAATGCGTCCTGCACGGTCGCATCCTGACGCAGCTTCACATCGCTCGTCACGGTGCGGGAGACGTCCATGCGGCCGACGGCCGCGCCGGCGAACGCGTAAGGCATGAAATCGCCACCGTCCCAACCCACGCGCCCGCGGAGCGTGACCATGTCCTTGACGGTCGCTGCGGCGGTGCCGGTCAATGTCGTGAGATAGTGGTTGGTCACGCCGGTGGGCTGGACGTCACCAGGCGGGTTGACGATATCGAGCGAATTGGAGCCGGACGACTGCGAGGAAATCTTGTTGAAATAGGTGTAGGTGCCCTCGAGGCCGAGAACGGCATCGTACCATTGCCAGTTGCGGCCGACGAAGCCGCCGAAATTTGCGCCTTGCGTCGTGGTCTTGTTGAGGAGCGACCACGACGACGTCGGCCCTTGCAGCACGCTGTCGCGGAAGATGAAATTGGTCAGGCCGACGACGCTCTGGCTGAAATCGGTCGATGCCGAGGAGTAGCCGAAGCTGCCGCCGGCATAGACGCCGTCCCAGTTGCGCGTCGTCTTCGACAGGCCGTCGGTGAAGCCGCCGCGCAGGATGGGCAGATCCGGCATGTCGGCCGCTTGCGCGGCAGACACCGTCCCCAACATCGCCGCTGCCAACATCAGCCTACGCATTGCAACGCTCCATCGAACTCGAACTTTCACTCGTGATCATGGCTCGTTAACCTTAACCAATGGTTGCGCCTGACGTTTTCGTCGCCGCTCGCCATGAAAAAAAATGCAAAGCAAAACGGCGCGGGATGATCCCGCGCCGTTAAGAGACGTTAAGCGATGGAACTGACGATCAGCCTTTGGTGACGAGCGGCGGCATGTAGGTCGGCGGGCTGCTCAGATCCCAACGCACGCCGAGTTTCACGTCATGCGAAGTGATATCCTTGATCTTGATCGTCGACGGACCCGAGATGCTATTGTCGTAGGCGCGGAAGTTGCCGGGATTGGCGTCGCCGAGATCCATGTAGCTGTAGGCGAGTTCGACGGTGAAGCCGGGGCTGACCTTGTAGGCAAGACCGGCGTGGGCGGCCCAGGCGAAATTCCACTTACCGTTGTCGGCAAAGTAGGTTGCGCTGCTGGACGGCACGCCGCCAGCGATCTGAATGCCGTCGTCACGGAATCCACTGAGCTTGTTGTAGGAGCCGCCGACACCAGCACCGACGAACGGGGTGATACACCACCAGGTGCCGAGATCGACATAGGCATTCGCCATGACGACCCACTCCGACTTGCTACCGGAGTAGCTGTCGGACCCGACGAAGCCGGGTGCGATGACGTTGTCCGCACCGTGCAGATTGGCCCTGCCGCGATACTGGCCGATCACGTCGGCGCGGAACCAGTTGTTGAAGCGATAGCCGACGCCGAGGTCGAACAGCGGCGAGGAGTCGAAGCCGAGTCCCACCGTGGTCGTCGGGAACGTCTGCGCGGTCGCGCTGTCGATCCGCTTGGCGCTCTGGTTGGTCATGCCGATGTCGCCGCGGAGATACCAGCCGCCGAAGTCGGCGGGCGGAGCCGGCGGCGCGTACATGGGAGGCGGAGCGGCGATCGGCATATCGGCGGCGAACGCCATCGAAGAGATGAGGGTCGCCGCACCTGCGGCAAGGAGAGACTTAACGCTACGCATTTGGCTTCGTCCTTATGGCCGGTGAGGCAAAATGCTGACGCCCCACGTTCTGGAAACTCACGGGAAGACGATGGCACCAAATGTTTAAGCGCCACTTAACCCTAATTTTTAAGGTTGATTTTTTCTCACCACTCGCGCGCATGCGGCAGAAGCGTTGCAAAAATGCGGCGCCCCGACGCACCAATTGCTAACGATTGATGAAGCCGCAACGCAGCGAAGCAGGATTTGTTAACGCAGGTGCCGCGGCAGCTTGGGCAGGAACACCGCAAGCAGGCCGATCGCCGGCAGCCAGGCACAAACCTGGTAGACGAACTCGATCGAGGTATGATCGGCGAGCTTGCCGAGCACGGCGGCACCCAGACCGCCGATGCCGAAGGCAACGCCGAAGAACACGCCCGAGATCATGCCGAAGCGGTGCGGCACCAGTTCCTGCGCGAACACGATGATCGACGACGTCGTCGAGGAGATGATCAAGCCGATGATCACCGACAGCACCGCGCTCGCATAGAGCCCGGCATAGGGCAGCGCCAGCGTGAACGGCAGCGCACCGAGGATCGAGATCCAGATCACGATCTTGCGGCCGAAGCGATCGCCCAGCGGACCGCCGAAGAACGCGCCGACCGCATTCGCGGCAAGGAAGATGAAAAGATAGATCTGCGCCGCCTGCGTCGACACGCCGAAGCGGTCGATCAGATAGAAGATGTAGTAGCTCGACAGGCTCGAGACGTAGAGCTGCTTCGAGAACAAGAGCGCCACCAGCACGGCAAGCGCGACCGCGACGCGGCGCGAGCTCGGCGCGTCGGGATGGGCCTGAACCGTCGCCGTCTTCTTCGCCTTGATCTGCGGCTCATACCAGCGGCCGATGCGCCAGAGGATGAGGATCGCGAGGAACGCGATCGAGGAGAACCATGCGATGCTGCCCTGCCCGAACGGCACCACGATCAACGCCGCCAGCACCGGCCCCATCGACGTGCCGAAGCTGCCGCCGAGCTGGAACACCGATTGCGCAAAACCGTAGCGACCGCCGGAGGCGAGCCGCGCGATGCGCGCGGATTCAGGATGAAACACCGCCGAGCCGAGGCCGACCAGCGCGGCAGCAATCAGGATGACGAGATATTGGTGCGCGGCGCTGAGCAGCAGCAGGCCGAAGAAGGTCGAGGCCATGCCGATCGACAGCGAATAGGGCTGCGCCTTCTTGTCGGTGTAGTGCCCGACCACCGGCTGGAGCAGCGAGGCCGTGAACTGGAAGGCCAGCGTGATCATGCCGATCTGCGCGAAGTCGAGCGCGTAGGTGTCCTTCAGGATCGGATACACCGAGGCGATCAGCGACTGCATGGTGTCGTTGAGGAAGTGCGAGAAGCTGATGCCGGCGAGCACGACATAGGCCGGTCCTGCGGCAGCCCGTGCGGCGGGCGCCACGTCGCTGACGACGACCGGTTCGGTCAGCGTTTCCTCGGAGACGACGACAGGCTTGTTCAATGGAGCATCCTGGCGGGCACGGCAGATTGCCGCACCGCCTAACTACGATGCCGGCTGCGGCCGATCCACCGCCAATCGTCGATGGCTGGAATGCACGTGCCGGATTCACCGCGAGGCGACACGCCCTGCTTGGTTCGAGACGCCCGCCGTTGGCGGGCTCCTCACCATGAGGGTCCGGGATTTCGTAGCCCGGATGGAGCGAAGCGTAATCCGGGACGTCTATGTCCGCGAGCGCGATCCCCGGATTTCGCTGCGCTCCATCCGGGCTACGATCGTGCTTCGCGTAGCGATGCGCCTCAGGCCGCCGCCTGTCCGAGCGCGGAGACGATGGTGTCGACGACGTCCTCGACCAGCAGGCGGTCCTCGCCCTCGCCCATGACGCGGATCACGGGCTCGGTGCCGGACGAGCGGATCAGAAGGCGGCCGTGGCCGTTGAGCCGCTTCTCGCCGTCGGAGATCGCGGATTTGACGTCGGAATCCTCGAGCGGCTTGCCGCTCTTGTAGCGGACGTTCTTCAGGATCTGCGGCAGCGGGTCGAAACGGTGGCAGACCTCCGACACCGGCCGGCGCAGCTTCTGCACCACGGCCAGCACCTGCAGCGCCGCAACGAAGCCGTCGCCGGTGGTGGCATAGTCGGACAGGATGATGTGGCCGGACTGCTCGCCGCCGAGATTGTAGCCGCCTTTCAGCATCTGCTCGAGCACGTAGCGGTCGCCGACCGGCGTGCGCACGAGATCGAGCCCCTGCCCCTTGAGGAAGCGTTCGAGGCCGAGATTGGACATCACGGTGG
This sequence comes from Bradyrhizobium sp. MI1.7, assembly GCF_055811795.1. Taxonomy (NCBI): domain Bacteria; kingdom Pseudomonadati; phylum Pseudomonadota; class Alphaproteobacteria; order Hyphomicrobiales; family Nitrobacteraceae; genus Bradyrhizobium; species Bradyrhizobium sp. MI1.7. The sequence continues at coordinate 4,377 of NZ_JBVVPO010000011.1, read as the reverse complement.
CGACGATGCCCGGCCGCGACAGCCGGCCGTCTTCCTTCCAGCTCTGCGCGATCACCGCGAGCAGCTGGTCGCCGTCGACGGTGTGGCCGCGCTCGTCGACCAGGATGACGCGATCGGCGTCGCCATCGAGCGCGATGCCGATGTCGGCGCGCATCTCGCGCACCTTCTTCGACAGCGTTTCCGGCGAGGTCGAGCCGCATTCCTTGTTGATGTTGAAACCGTCGGGCTCGACGCCGATCGGCACGACGTCGGCGCCCAATTCCCACAGCGCTTCCGGCACCACCCTGTAAGCGGCGCCGTTGGCGCAATCGACCACGACGCGCAGGCCGTCGAGCGAGAGATCGCGCGGCAGCGTGCGCTTGGCGAATTCGATGTAGCGGTCATGCACGCCGTCGATACGGCGGGCGCGGCCGAGGCTCGCGCTCTGAGCGAGCCGCTTGTCGAGGGATTCGTCGAGCAGCTGCTCGATCTGCTTCTCGACGTCGTCGGAGAGCTTGAAGCCCTGCGGGCCGAACAGCTTGATGCCGTTGTCCTCGAACAGATTGTGCGAGGCCGAGATCATCACGCCGAGATCGGCGCGCATCGACTTGGTCAGCATCGCCACCGCCGGCGTCGGCATCGGGCCGACCAGCAGCACGTCCATGCCGACCGAGGTAAAACCCGCGACCATCGCATATTCGATCATGTAGCCGGACAGACGCGTGTCCTTGCCGATCACGACCCGGTGGCGATGGTCACCACGCTGAAACGCAAGGCCTGCGGCCTGGCCGACCTTGAGCGCGAGCTCCGGCGTGATCAGTCCGTTGGCGCGGCCCCGGATCCCGTCCGTCCCGAAATATTTGCGGCTCATATCGTCCCCCACGCAACAACCAGGGACCCCTCTACAACTACGGGATGCCCGAAAGGGACCCGCATCCCTGATTTGCTGAGACGTTATAATGCCTTCGCGGCCAACTTGGCTTCAAAAAATGTGATTAATCATTACGGGACCGGGCCCAAGGCGCCCCGGTAACTTATTGTTAGCACTATATTTCCGGCCGACAGGGCGGAACGGAGCGGAACCCGCCCCTAGTCGGAGCGCTTCACATGGCCGTCCTGGCGGCTCGGCGCCGGCTGGGTGACGTTGACGGGATCGGACCCCGGGAAGGTCTCTTCCAGACCCTCCTCCAGCGCGTCGTCGAGATCCTGCTTCTCCTTGATCTCTTCCGGTGTCGGCTGGCCGCGCGGTTTGCTCATGGCGCCCTCCTCCCAAACGATTTGGCTGTGCATCCAACCATGCTAGATGACCCCTCGATCTTCCGATGCAAGACTTCTGAAGCAAGACTTCTGATGCAAGACGGGCCGGGGAAACGTTCATGAAGCACATCACCTGTATCGACGATCTTCGCACGCTGCATCAGCGCCGCGTGCCGAAGGCGTTCTTCGACTATTGCGACCGCGGCTCCTATGCCGAGGAAACGCTGCGCGCCAACCGCGAGGACATGCAGGCGATCAAGTTCCGCCAGCGCGTCCTGGTCGACGTCTCCAGGCGCGACACCTCGACCATGATCCTCGGCGAGTCGTCGACCATGCCGTTGATATTGGCGCCCGTCGGCCTCCTGGGCATGCAGCATGGCGACGGCGAGATTCACGCCTGTCGCGCCGCGCAGGCCGCCGGCATCCCGTTCACGCAGTCGACGATGTCGATCTGCTCGATCGAGGACATCGCCGCCAATGTCGAGAAGCCGTTCTGGTTCCAGCTCTACGTGATGAAGGACCGCGGCTTCATCAAGGAATTGATCCAGCGCGCGATGGCGGCGAAATGCAGCGCGCTCGTGCTGACCGTCGATCTCCAGGTGATCGGCCAGCGCCACCAGGACATCAAGAACGGCATGACGGTGCCGCCGGAATGGTCGCTGTCGAAGCTGATCGATTTCGCCACCAAGCCGGCCTGGGTGTCGGGCGTGCTGCAGGGCAAGCGCCGCACCTTCGGCAATCTCGCCGGTCATCTGAAGGTCAGCGACGACATCACGTCGCTGTCGACCTGGATCAACTCGCAGTTCGACACCTCGCTGAACTGGAACGACATCGAGTGGATCCGCAGCATCTGGCCGGGCAAGCTGATCCTGAAGGGCATCCTCGACGTCGAGGACGCCGAGCTCGCTGCGAAGACCGGCGCCCAGGCGCTGGTCGTCTCCAACCATGGCGGCCGTCAGCTCGACGGCGCGCCGTCCTCGATCGAGGCACTGCCGGAGATCGTCGACGCGGTCGGCTCGCAGATGGAGATCATGTTCGACGGCGGTGTCCGCTCCGGCCAGGACGTGATGCGCGCGCTCGCGCTCGGCGCAAAGTCCTGCATGATCGGCCGCGCCTACGCCCATGGCCTCGGTGCCGGCGGCCAGGCCGGCGTCGCCAAGGCGATCGACATCATCCAGAAGGAGCTGCTCACGACCATGGGCCTGTGCGGCGTCAACAGGATCGACGAGATCGACGATCACATCATTGCGGTGTGAGGCGTAGCGGCAGCACCGTAGGGTGGGCAAAGCGAAGCGTGCCCACCAACTTTCGCGAAACACAGGAGCGTGGTGGGCACGGCGCAAGTGCGCCTTTGCCCACCCTACGAGTTCAGCGCTAGTCCCTCACATCGGCGGCGTAATCCCGTCGCGACCGACGTTCACCCGGTTGGCTTCCAGCGAGCCGTCCTCCTTCTTCGCCGCGCCGAAGATGATCAGCTTGGCGCCGGGCTTGATCTCGGATTTGTCGCTGGCGACGAAGGTGACGATCGGCGTATCCGGCGGCACCACCACTTTCTTCTCGCCGTCCTTGTACTTGACGGTGATGTTCTGGCCGTCGGTGCCTTCCACCGTCTGCGCCACGGTCGCGTTCGTCATGGTCGAGTTCGCGCGCGCATCCCAGGGACGAAAACCTTCGGCCGCGCCGCGCTGGTTTTCCGGGAAGATGTGCACCGCGATCGCCTTCTGCGTGCCGTCGGGCTGGGGCATGCCGGTGACGCCGATATAGGAGCCTTCCTTGATCTCCGCGAGCGACGTCTTGACCACGGCAAAGACCGCGACGTTGTCGGTCATGCGCACCTTCACGTCGCTGCCTTCGCGCGTCTTGATGCCGAGCGTGTTGCCGTCGACGCTCTCGATGGTGCCGCGGATGCGGACCGTCGGCGACTGCTGCGCCGAGGCGGAGAACATGGAAGTGACGACGAACGCGGCTACGAACAGGCGCGGCATCCAGCTTGATTTCGACATGTTGCGATTCTCCATCACATCGGTGGTGTCAGGCCGTCGAGGCCGACACTGACGCGGTTGGTTTCGAACGAGCCGTCCGGCAGCTGCTTCATGAAGGCGACGACTTTTGCGCCGGCCTTCAGCTCGGATTTGTCGCCGGGCACGAAGGTCACGACCGGCGTGTTGTCGGCGACGAACACCTTCTTCTCGCCGTCCTTGTACTTCACCAGCAGCGTATGGCCGTCATTGCCGACCACGCTCTCCGACACCGTGGCGTTGGTCATGGTGGAGTTCGGCTTGAGGTCATAGGGCCGCGAGCCCTCGCCGGTGCCGCGCATGCTCTCCGGAAACACGTGGACCTCGACCGCGTTCTGGCCGCCGTCCGGACCCGGCACCGTGGTGGCGCCGACGAAGGAGCCGACCTTGATGTCGGCGAGTGAAATTTTGGTAACGCCCGACACGTTCACGTCAGGGGCGATGCGAAGCTTGACGTCCTCGCCGCTGCGCGACTTGACCTGCATGGTGTCGCCATTGACGCTCTCGATCGTGCCGCGAACGCGCGTCGGCACCGGCGCCCTCTGCGCGACGGCATAGAGGGTGGAAGCGGCCACCATCGCGACGGCGATGAGCGGACGTGTGAAAGTTGCACGTTGAACAGGCATGACGGTCTCCGGATTGTCCCCACGGGGATAGAACTCCGGAGGTGGGGTGCTATTCGCCGTTATCCTTTCAAGTCTTTGTGAGATCGGCCTCGACCAGCGCGCGCAGCTCGGCCGTGACAGCAGGCCTTTGCCCGAACCACAGCTCGAAGCCGCGCACCGCCTGATGCAGGAGCATGCCGAGGCCGTCGGCGGTGTTCAGGCCGCGCGCTTTCGCAGCCGCCAGCAGCGGCGTCACCAGGGGAACATAGACGAGGTCGGCGACGACCGCCCCATCCGGCAGGCGCGCCACGTCGACATCGAGTGAAGGCTGGCCGTGCATGCCGAGCGAGGTCGTGTTGACGAGAAGTCTTGCGCGCGGCAGCACGTCGTTGATGCCGTCCCAGGGAATCGGATGCACGTTCGGCCCGAACTGTCTTGCCAGCGTCTCGGCGCGCGCGATGGTGCGATTGGCGAGATGGATGCGCTTGATGCCGCGTTCGAGCAGGCCGAACACGACC
>NZ_JBVVPO010000010.1:160455-173745 GCF_055811795.1 Bradyrhizobium sp. MI1.7 | reverse complement strand
GACGGCAAGACCCCGATGGCGGTCGGCGTCGACCTGCGCGGTGAATCCTACGGCCTCCTGATCGACCAGATCGGCGAAGTGCTGCGGCTTGCCGAGGCCGGCATGGAAGAGAACCCCGTCAACCTCGATCCCCGCATGGCCAAGCTCGCCGGCGGCGTCCACCGCCTCGACGGCCAGCTCATGGTCGTCCTCGACGTCGATCGCGTCCTCGAGCTCGCGCCCGAGATGATGGCGGCCTGATACGGCGGCATCGCCGCCGACGGACTCGCAATTGGAAGTATCCCCACAAGGGGGTAGGAAGCAGAGGTTCACATGCGCACTTGTCTCGTCGTTGATGATTCCAGCGTCATCCGCAAGGTTGCGCGCCGGATCCTGGAGGGCCTCGACTTCCAGATTCTCGAAGCCGAGGACGGTGAGAAGGCACTGGAGGCCTGCAAGCGCGGCTTGCCCGATGCCGTGCTGCTTGACTGGAACATGCCGGTCATGGACGGCTACGAATTCCTTGGCCATCTCCGGCGGATGCCCGGCGGTGACCAGCCCAAGGTGGTGTTCTGCACCACCGAGAACGACGTCGCGCACATCGCCCGTGCGCTGCACGCCGGCGCCAATGAATACATCATGAAGCCCTTCGACAAGGACATCGTGACGGCGAAATTCCAGGAAGTCGGGCTTATCTGAGCGAACATCCGGAGGCTGAACGGATCCTTCGGCGATTGTTTCAACTGAACCGTTTCAGTCTGAGTTGGTGAGTAATGAGTGTTGCGTTCGCAGGTAATTCGACCACGGGTCCGTCGCGCGACGCCGGGCCGCTGCGGGTGATGGTCGTCGACGACTCGGTCGTCATACGCGGTCTGATCTCGCGCTGGATCGGTGCCGAGCATGACATGGAGGTCGCGGCCTCGCTGCGCACCGGGCTCGAGGCGGTCAACCAGCTCGAACGCATCAATCCCGACGTTGCCGTGCTCGACATCGAAATGCCCGAGCTCGACGGCATCTCGGCGCTGCCGCAACTGCTGGCGAAGAAGCGCGATCTCGTCATCATCATGGCCTCGACGCTGACCCGCCGTAACGCGGAGATCAGCTTCAAGGCGCTGTCGCTCGGTGCGGCGGACTACATTCCGAAGCCGGAGTCGACACGCGAAGCGTCGGCCGCGGACATCTTTCATCACGACCTGATCCAGAAGATCCGTCACCTCGGCGCGCGGCTGCGCCGCAGGCCCGCAGTCGCGAGCCCGCCGCTGGCGCCAGCGACCCCGGCTGCACGTGCGCCGGCTGTCGTGCGGCCCGCCGCGCCCGCACCGACCCTGCATGCGCCGTCGTCTGGGGTGCTGTCCACGCGCCCGTTCTCGGCCCACGCACCGAAGGTGCTGTTGATCGGCTCCTCGACCGGCGGTCCGCAGGCGCTGATGGCGCTCGTCACCGAGCTCGGCCCGGTGATCGACCGCTTCCCGGTGCTGATCACCCAGCACATGCCGCCGACCTTCACCACCATTCTCGCCGAGCACCTGGCGCGCGCGAGCCGCAAGCCGGCGGCCGAGGCGGTCGACGGCGAGCCGGTGAAGCCGGGACGGATCTACCTCGCGCCCGGCGGCAAGCACATGCGTGTCGTGCGCAGCGGCGCTGACGCGGCGATCGCGCTCGACGACGGTCCCGCCGTCAATTTCTGCAAGCCCGCGGTCGATCCGCTGTTCACCTCCGCCATCGACATCTGGCACGGTAACATCCTCTCGGTGATCCTGACGGGCATGGGCTCGGACGGCATGCGCGGCGGCAAGGACATCGTCGCCGCCGGCGGCAACGTGATCGCGCAGGACGAAGCCTCCAGTGTGGTCTGGGGCATGCCGGGCGCGGCGGCCAATGCCGGCATCTGCGCGGCGATCCTGCCGCTCAACCAGATCGGCGCCAAGGTCAACCGCCTGTTCGCGGGAGACCGCTCGTGACGCCGGTTGACTACGAATATCTGCGCAAGTTCCTGAAAGAGCGCTCCGGCCTCGATCTCTCCGCCGACAAGCAGTATCTCGTCGAGAGCCGGCTGCTGCCGCTTGCCCGCAAGGCGAGCTTGCCCGGGATTCCCGATCTCGTGCTGAAGATCAGGAACGGCGACGGCCGGCTTGCGACCGACGTGGTCGAAGCGATGACCACCAACGAGACCTTCTTCTACCGCGACAAGATCCCGTTCGATCATCTGCGCGAAACCATCCTGCCGGGCCTGCTCCAGGCGCGCGCGGCGCGCAGGTCGCTCCGCATCTGGTCGGCGGCCTCGTCGACCGGGCAGGAGCCCTATTCGATCGCGATGTGCGTGAAGGAGATGGGCGCGGCCTTCGCCGGCTGGCGCATCGAGATCGTCGCCACCGATCTGTCGCAGGAGGTGCTGGAGAAATCCAGGGCTGGCATCTACAGCCAGTTCGAGGTGCAGCGCGGCCTGCCGATCCAGCACCTGATGAAATACTTCACGCAAGTCGGCGAGCTCTGGCAGCTCAATGCCGACATTCGCGCGATGGTGCAGTTCCGTCAGCTCAATCTGTTGCAGGACTTCTCCCATCTCGGCACGTTCGACGTGATCTTCTGCCGCAACGTTCTGATCTATTTCGACCAGGACACCAAGGCCGTGATCTTCGAGCGCATGGCGAAGGGACTGGAAGCCGACGGTACGCTGCTGCTTGGCGCCGCCGAATCCGTCGTCGGCATCACCGACGCGTTCCGCCCGATCACCGAGCGCCGCGGTCTCTATCAGCTCAATCCCGCGCGCTCCGGCCGTCCGATGGGCGGATTGATGCCGCAGCCGCTGAAAATCGCAGCGGCGAGGTGATTCGCCGAACGACAGGCAATCTCACTGAACGCCGTCGTCGCGAATGATCGGCAACAACTGGCGGATATCGTTCCGTCAGAGTGCGTGACGCTTCACACGCGTTTGAGCATTGCGGATTACTCGACTACCGCGCAATAGAGCTCGTGCCGCGATGCAATGCAATCGCGGCCCTGATCAGCATCTGACGGTTGTGCTATGCTGGCGATGGTCCCGCCGAACCGAGGCGGGATTTCATTCCATCATGAATTGTACTGAGGAGGACATACCATGCGAATGTCTTGTGCCTCGTATTTCTTGTTCGCGGCGCTTTCGTTGCCCGCCACTGCTCTCGCTGGCGAGCAGGTCCTCGAATTCAAGCTTGTCACCAAGCCGATGGACTTAAAGGTCACCGAGGTCGCGAACGTCGAAGGTCAGACGGTCATGTCTGGCAAAATGTTTGGCGTTGCCTTCTTCAAGGACGGCCGCGTTGCGGTGAAGGACTTCGTCCACTCCGCCGACCTGATCAAGGGCTCAGGACCCATCTACGGCTACAGCACCTACACCTTCGACGACGGATCCTCGATCACGGCGCGCTACGCCGGCGCGATCAAGGATGGTCGGGCGAAAGGCGAATACACGATTCTGTCGGGCACCGGGGCGTATGCAAACGCGACGGGCACGGGCGGCTTCGAAAGTGCGCAAGCCGGCTTCAAGGGCGCGGGCCTCTACGACGGGAGATTCATCGTCAAGACACCCTGAGTAAGCACGCAAGTCTCTGCGCTCGCGTCCCGTTCCGATGAGGTCGCGAGCGCATTTCACAAAATCCCATGCGGCAGAAACCGCGAGCGGTTGCCGGTGATCGGGCTCTCGTCCTCGCGGATCGACAGGCCGCATGGCTCGTGGTTCACCAGCCAGCTTCCCACCACCACATAGAAGCCCGAGAAATTCGGCAGCGGCGACAGCGCCTGCCGCACGAAACCTTCTGCGCCGTAGGGGCCTGCCTGCTCGTCGAGCGGCGTGCCTCCGGACACCAGCGTGACATTGGCGCCTTCGCGCGACAGCAGCGGCTTGCGGACGTAGGAGCTGCCGAGCTCGGCTGCCCGCGCGTCGTCCTCGAAGAAGGCCGGCAGCAGATTGGGATGGTTCGGAAACATCTCCCAGAGCAGCGGCAAAATGCCCTTGTTGGAGAGCACCGCCTTCCACGGCGGCTCGATCCAGCGTGTCGGCGCACTCATCAGCTTGGCGCCGAAGGCGTCGTGGAACATCCATTCCCAGGGATAGAGCTTGAAGGCGAGCGCGATGTCGCCGTCGTCGAGATCGACGAAGCCGCCAGGCTCGTCGCGCCAGCCGATCTCCTCGATGTCGAGCAGTCTGGTCGAGAGCCCCGCCTGGCGCGCGGTGTCCTCGAGATAAGCGAGCGTGCCGGCGTCTTCCTCGTTGCCGGTGGTGCCGGTGAGATGGACATGGCGGCCTGCGGCAATCTCCTTCCACGCCGCGATCAGCCGCTCGTGGATGGAGTTGAACTGGTCGGCGCGCGCCGGAATGATGCGGCGTTCGATCGCCTGTTCGAGCCAGGTCCATTGAAACACCGCAGCCTCGAAAATCGAGGTCGGCGTATCCGCGTTGTATTCGAGCAGCTTTGCAGGCGACTGTCCGTCGAACTTCAGATCGAGCCGGCCATAGAGGCTGCGGTCGTCGCGCTCCCAGCTCTCGGCGATCAAGCTCCAGAATGCCTCCGGAATCTTCAAGCGTCGCAGATAGCGCTCGTCACCGATCACGCGGCCGGCAAGCTCGATGCACATCGCGTCGATCTCGGCTGTCGGCGTCTCGATGCCGCGCTCGATCTCGTCGAGCGTGAAGGCGTAATAGGCGCTCTCGTCCCAATAGCGTTCGCCGTCGATGGTGTGGAAGGCGAAGCCGCATTGTTCGGCGGTCTGCCGCCAGTCGTCGCGCTCGGGGCAGACGATGCGTCGCATGTTATTTCCTGCGCATGATCTCCGCGCAAACGCGTTCCGCGTTTGTCGCGAGGGAAAATCGGTGGCCGCTTTTCCGGATCATGCGCTAGCCGCCGCCCGAGAAGCCATGGCCGAACGAGCCGAAGCCGCCACGGCTCACGCTGCTGGAGCCTGAGTCCGAAGAGGTGCCCGATGAGGAATGGCTCGAGGAATCGCTGCTGAAGAAGCTCGATCGCGACGACCAGCGCGAGCTGCTGCCGCCCGATGAACTGCTGCTACTGCTGCACGTCGTGGTCGTCTGGCCCGGCACGGCTCCTGGCGAGGGCTCGCAGTGCTGCCGCGGCATCAGCGTGTAGGCGGTGGTGCCGACCGCGATCGTGCCCATCACCAGCAGCGCGACATGGCCGGAGCGCTTCACCGGCGGCCCCGATGGCGGCGCCACGGGCGCCGGCCGGCGCTTGCCGAACTCCTTTTTGGAGGGTTTGGCCATGTCAGTAGATCATGCAGGCGGCGTTCAACAGGCCCGCCGCGAGGGAGGACAGCCCGAGCCAGATCGCCGGCGCAAGCTCGCCTGCGGCAATCCGCGCCGACAGGTTCGGCACCGGGACCTTCACCAGAAAGAGCACGATGATCTGCACGATCAACGCGATGACCGCCCAGATCAGGCAGTCCAGCACATTGGCCGAATGCGCGATCGCGCTGACCAATGGCGCCACGAAGCCGAGCAGGCTGAGACCGAGCGCGATCGCGGCGGCCGGCTCGTTGTCGCGGATGAGCTGGAACTCGTTGTGCGGGGTGATGCGGGTGTAGACGAACAGATACGCCACGATCGCGATCAGGCCGGTGCAGAAATAGACCAGGAAGGCGGGCAGGCCGGCCAGTGATTGCAGGATCATCGTTCCCCCATCGTGCAGCGACCATTCGTCGGCGGGGGGAGGATAGCGGTTCAATGGCGCAAGGACGATGAGGCCGCGTTGGCGTCCCAAAAAACAAAACCCCGCCATTTGCGGCGGGGTCCAGGCTGGGAGGAGCGAGCCCCGGGGGCTCGCGACGTAAACTTAGTGATCAGGCGGGAATGCGCTCTTCGTGCTCGTGCGGCTCGCGCAGCACATAGCCGCGGCCCCACACGGTCTCGATGAAGTTGCGGCCCTCGGAAGCGTTGGCGAGCTTCTTGCGGAGCTTGCAGATGAAGACGTCGATGATCTTCAGCTCGGGCTCGTCCATGCCGCCATAGAGATGGTTGAGGAACATTTCCTTGGTGAGGGTCGTACCCTTGCGGAGCGAGAGGAGCTCCAGCATCTGGTATTCCTTGCCGGTCAGATGCACGCGCTGGCCGCCGACTTCCACCGTCTTGGTGTCGAGGTTGACGACGAGGTCGCCGGTCTGGATGACCGACTGGGCGTGACCCTTGGAGCGGCGCACGATCGCGTGGATGCGGGCCACCAGCTCGTCCTTGTGGAAGGGCTTGGTCATGTAGTCGTCGGCGCCGACGCCGAGACCCTTGACCTTGTCCTCGATGCCGGCGAGGCCGGAGAGGATCAGAATCGGTGTCTTGATCTTGGAGACCCGGAGCTGCTTGAGCACGTCGTAGCCGGACATGTCGGGCAGGTTGAGGTCGAGAAGAATAATGTCGTAATCGTATAACTTACCGAGATCGACGCCTTCTTCCCCCAAATCGGTCGTGTAGACGTTGAAGCTCTCAGACTTCAGCATCAGCTCGATCGACTGCGCGACGGCGCTGTCATCTTCAATCAGCAAAACGCGCATGCCAGTTCCCCATAGTCGCCGCTCCTGGGCGTCAGGTCGGCCGCATTCGCGGCACTCAACAAAACGCCTTTGAACAACTGATTCGGATCCTGACAACAGATGGTTAACAAACTCTGATTCTGGAACGCAAGTCCCCCCGGTGCAATTTTTGTCGAATCGCCCTAAGGTCTTGCGCGCGAAGCAGCTTTCGTCACCCCGTATCGTTCAAGTTCCACTTTAAGAGACGGGCCTAACCGACTCCCGCGACTCAGCCTTCTTCTGAAGGGGAGTCACGCTCAGTCACAAAGACAGTGACGCAATGATTAACGATGCGGGTAAACACGAAGTTAAGCGCCGTTCAGAAATATGGCGAAACTTAAGTCTTTCGCCATGAAGCCCGGGATCGGAGGCGATCACCTTATGAAGGTCCTCTTATTAAAGGCGCGCCCCTGATGAAGGCTCTTGCCGAACAGATCGGCGACATCGACGGCGTCAACATTTATGGCCGTGTGGTCGGCGTTCGCGGCCTGATGGTCGAAGTGGCCGGACCCATTCACGCGATGTCGGTCGGTGCGCGGCTCGTGATCGAAACCGGCGCGAACCGTTCCATTCCCTGCGAGGTGATCGGCTTCTCCGGCAACAACGCTGTCGTGATGCCGTTCGCCGGCCTGGACGGGGTGCGCCGCGGCTGCAAGGCCGTCATCGCCAATGCGGCCAATCAAGTGCGTCCGTCGTCGGCCTGGCTCGGCCGCGTCGTCAACGCGCTGGGCGAGCCGATCGACGGCAAGGGGCCATTGCCGCAGGGCCCGGCGCCGATGCCATACCGCAATTCGCCGCCGCCGGCGCATTCGCGCAAGCGCGTCGGCGCCCCGCTCGATCTCGGCGTGCGTGCGATGAACACGTTCCTCACCTGCTGCCGCGGCCAGCGCATGGGCATTTTCGCAGGGTCCGGCGTCGGCAAATCGGTGCTGCTGTCGATGCTCGCGCGCAACGTCGATGCCGCGGTCAGCGTCATCGGGCTGATCGGCGAACGCGGCCGCGAGGTCCAGGAATTTTTGCAGGACGATCTCGGCGAGGAGGGCCTGGCGCGCTCGGTCGTGGTGGTCGCGACCTCGGACGAGCCGGCGCTGATGCGGCGCCAGGCCGCCTATCTGACGCTCGCGGTGGCCGAATATTTCCGCGACGAGGACAAGGACGTGCTGTGCCTGATGGACTCGGTGACGCGCTTCGCCATGGCCCAGCGCGAGATCGGCCTGTCCGCCGGCGAGCCGCCGACCGCCAAGGGCTATACGCCGACCGTGTTCACCGAGCTGCCGAAGCTTCTGGAGCGCGCGGGGCCGGGCCTGGGCGAGGGGGCGATCACCGCGATCTTCACGGTGCTGGTCGACGGCGACGACCATAACGAGCCGATTGCGGATGCCGTCCGCGGCATCCTCGACGGCCATATCGTGATGCAGCGCTCGATCGCAGAGCGCGGCCGCTACCCCGCCATCAACATCCTCAAATCCGTCTCCCGCACCATGCCGAAATCGGCCGATCCGCAGTTCTGGCCGACCATCCAGCGGGCCCGCCAGGTGATGGCGACCTATGCCGACATGGAGGAATTGATCCGGCTCGGGGCCTACCGGGCCGGCTCCAGCCCCGAGGTGGACGAGGCGATCCGGCTGCACGAGCCGCTGGAGGCGTTCCTTCGCCAGCGCAAGGACGAAAATGCATCACTGGCGGACGGCTACCGCCAGTTGGCGCAAATCCTCGGTGATTTGGAAACGGAACGCTAACTTTGTCAGGTCATCATCCGCTCTCACAGAGTAGCAGAGCCGGTCTTGGCCTCAATCGGGCCTGTGGGGAGACCGGTGACGTCCCACGTGCAGCCAGGGGACTTCTGGGGAGTATGAGTCGATGAAGTCACGTGATACCCTCATCCGCCTGAAGAAATTTCAGGTCGACGAGAAGCGCCGCCGGGTCACCCAGATCGAGACCATGATCGCCGACTTCCAGCGGATGTCGACCGATCTTGAACGCGAGATCACGACCGAGCAGGAGCGTGCCGGGATCAACGATCCCTCGCACTTCGCTTATCCGACCTATGCCAAGGCCGCGATTCAGCGCCGTGAGAACCTGACCCGCTCGGCCGACGAACTGAAGGGCCAGCTCGACGAAGCCAAGGCCGCGCTGGCCGAAGCCTTCGAGGAACTGAAGAAGGTCGAGCTCCTCGACGAGCGTGACCAGGCCCGCGAGCGCGCCGAAGAAAACGCCCGCGAGCAGGCCGACCTCGACAGCATCGGCCTGATGCGCGCCCGCATCGGCGCCGTCGCCTGACGACGCAGCCAGCGGTCCAACAGCCGAGAATTCGTCGAACCCGGACCCGCAAGGTCCGGGTTTCGCGTTTGCTATCCACAGTGTGGCGCGCCGCCCCTTGGTGATGGGCTTTGCCGCGCGCTATGGTAGCGGAGTGCCAGGGCCTGCGCCGAACGCGACAGGCCGTGTGTGGGGGGCTGAATGCTGACGCCAGCAGAGCTGGTCGGGCTGATTGAGGCGGTCGCCAGGGGCGATCAGGCCGCGTTCGAGCGCCTCTACGTCGCCACGCGCGCGAAACTCTACGGCGTTGTGCTCCGTATCTTGCGCCGACAGGATCTCGCAGAGGAGGTCATTCAGGAGACCTACGTCAAGATCTGGAACGGCGCCGGCCAGTTCAATCCGGCCTTGTCGTCACCGATCACATGGATGGCATCGATCGCGCGCAACCGCGCCATCGACATCGTGCGCAAGAAGACGGAAGTCTCTATCGAGGAAGAGCCGCAGGCAATGGAAGTCGCTGCCGACAGCCCCGATCCGCTGGCGCGGAGGGAGATGACCGAGGAGTTGAAGCGGCTCCTGGAATGCATCGGCCGGCTCGAGCCGGATCGTCAGAGGCTCGTGCTTCTCGCCTATTACAACGGCTGGAGCCGCGAGCAATTGGCGGAAAAATTCGCCGCGCCCGTCAACACGGTGAAGACGTGGCTCCGGCGCAGCATGTTGGATATCCGCGAGTGCCTCGGACTATGAGGGCTCGCATTGTGAGGGTGGTTCTGGACTGGAAGTGATGGCCTACACGGAGGACCATATCGCGCTCGCCGCGGAATATGCGCTCGGTACGCTCGACGCCGATGAGCGCGCGCAGGTCGAGACCATGATGGCCGTGGACAAGGCGTTCGCCGATGTCGTGCAGGCCTGGGCTTACCGGCTCGGCGTCCTCAACCAGATGGTCGGCTCGGTCGAGCCGCGTCCGATCGTGTGGGAGAACATCCGGTCCGAGCTTGCGCGGACGGACTTTGCGCAGGAGACGCCTGCGCCGGAAGCTTCGCCGCCGCCGCCACCTGTGCCCGAGTCCTCCTCGATCGAAGCTGCACCGCCTGAGCTGGCGCCGGACGCCGTGCCGCAATCGGAGCTGCAGCCTTCCGAAGCAGAGCAGCCCGGGACGGCGCGGCCGGCACCCGATGCGCTTCCCGACATCGCGCCGATATTCATGCCGCAGGTCCATGCACCCGATCCTGACGTCGCGCGCGCGCCGCCGGCGCCGGTCGCCGACAACAGCAATGTCATCCGGCTCGAGGGCCGCGTGAAACGCTGGCGCACGATCGCCTCCGCGGTGGGCGCGCTTGCGGCTGCACTGCTGGTGACGCTGTCGCTTCAGATCTTCCAGCCCGATGCGCTGCCGGGCGGCTTGCGCCCGGCGCCGCGCATCCAGACGGTGGAAGTGAAGACGCCGGCGGCGCCGCTCACGGCTGCTGCGCAATATGTCGCGCTGTTGCAGGGCCAGGGCGGCGGTCCCGCCTTCATCCTCACCGTCGACGGCGCGACGCGGAATTTCACCGTGCGCAAGGTGGGCGCGACTCCGGAGGCCGGCAAGAGCTTCGAGCTCTGGCTGATCTCCGACAAGCTGCCGCGTCCGCGCTCGCTCGGCGTGATCGGCGCGGGCGATTTCACCGCGCGCCCGGTGCTCGGCTCCTTCGATCCCGAGGTCGTCAACGGTGCGACCTACGCCGTCACCGTCGAGCAGGCCGGCGGCTCGCCCAACGGCCAGCCGACCTCGGCTCCGGTGTTTTCCGGCAAGCTGATCGAGACCGTGCCGCCGTCTCAGCCGCAGGCGCCCGCGAAGAAGTAGGTGTCGTGGCGCCGTAGCCCGGATGGAGCGCACACGGCGCTCGACCGTCGCCAAGGTCCGTCCAGCCGTCGCACCCCGACAAGTCCCGCCGAATCCACTCCCGCGTTGAACCTCCCCGCAATCCACGGCGTCAAATGCCCGGAATTTGCAGTCGGCGCCGCACATCATGGCGCCGGAAAAGGGGCTAGAAGTCAGATGGATGCAGCTAAGACGCCGGGCATCTTCGTCCACCAATATGCGGGCCTTCCGCATGGTCCGGCCTTCGAACATTGGCGCGAGCGGGCCTTCGGTCCCTGCGGTCTCGACGTCGGGCCGAGCCATGGCGACAGCATCGATTGCCGGCTCCAGGTCAGCGTGGTCGACAATATCGCGTTGGCAATTCCCGAAGGTGCCTCCGCGCAATATTCGCGCACGCAGAGCCATCTTGCCGACGGCAGCGACGATCTGGTCCTGATCGCCGCGCATGCGGGTCTTGTCCGCGTCGGGCAGAACGGCCACACCGTCGAGCTTGCGCCCGCGCAGATGGTGCTCATCGACATGGGCGTCACCGGCACCGTCGGCCACACCCAGGAAGATCGCTTCACCAGCATCCGCATGCCGCGCCGCGCGCTGCTCGACATCAATCCGCGTGCCGAGGACAAGCTGTCGCAAGTGCTCTCGGATGGCGCGGTGGCCGAGACGATCTTCCGCTACCACGCACTCGCCGCCAATCACGCGCCGCATCTCGACGCCGTCGGCCAGCGCCTGACCGCGCAGCACGTGATCGATCTCGTCGGTCTGCTGCTCGGCACCGATGCGGAGCATGCAAGCCTCGCGCGCGGTCGCGGACATGCGGCGGCCCGTCTCGATCTCATGCGTGCCGACGTGATGGCCGCGCTCGGCCGCAACGATCTCTGCCTGTCCGAGATCGCGACGCGCTCAGGGCTCAGCCCGCGCCAGGCGCAACGCTTGTTCGAGCAGGCCGGCACGACCTTCACCGAATTCGTGCTGGAGCAGCGCCTGGTGCTGGCGCGCAAGCTGCTCGGCGATCCCCGCGCGAGGGCGCGCAAGATCAGTGACATCGCGCATTCCTCGGGTTTCTCCGACCTGTCCTATTTCAACCGCGCCTTCCGCAAGCGTTTCGGCGCGACGCCATCGGAGCTGCGCGAGACCTGAGCCGCGATTTTATGCAGCGGAGCGGCGCCGCCGCAGTTGGTCGATCCGGTCGAATGAGCTATATCTGCCTGCGCGGGCAGGCCGCCGGAATTCTTGGACAAAGCAGTAAACGGACATGGCGCGTATCGTCGTGCTCGGCGCGGGGTTTGCGGGTCTATGGGCGGCCATCGGCGCCGCGCGCAAGCGCGACGAGATCGGCGCGGCCGGCCGTGACGTCGAGATCCGTGTCGTCGATCGCAATCCCTATCACAACATCCGGGTGCGCAATTACGAGGCCGACCTTAGCGAGGTCGCACTGCCGTTGCCGCAACTGCTCGATCCGATCGGCGTCACTCATGGCATTGGCGAGGTCGAAGCCATCGACCCGGCACGGCGCGAGATTTCTCTCGTCACGAGCGGGGGCGAGGAGACGCTGAGCTACGACCGCCTGGTGCTGGCGCTCGGCAGCGAAGTGATGCGTCCCGCCATCCCCGGCCTTGCCGAGCATGCTTTCGATGTCGATACCTATGCCGCCGCGCTCATCCTCGAAAATCATCTCGTCTCGCTCGGACACAGCGCGCCCTCGCCGGGGCGCTCGACTGTCGTGGTGGTCGGCGCCGGATTCACCGGCATCGAGGTGGCGGCCGAGATGCCGGACAGGCTGGCGCGCGTCGGCATCGCCGGCAGCCGCCGCATCGTCCTGGTCGATCCCAACCCTGCGGTCGGCGCCACCATCGGCGCGCATGCGCGTCCCGTCATCGAGACGGCATTGGCCTCGCTCGACGTCGAGACGCGGCTTGGCGTGCGCGTCGTGTCCGTCGAGGCCGCCGGCATGCACCTGAGCTCGGGCGAGTTCATCCCGGCGCAAACCGTGATCTGGTGCGCCGGGATGCGCGCGAGCCGGCTGGCCGAGAGCTTCGCGGGCGCGCGCGATCGCCTCGGCCGCCTGCTGGTCGATCCTTTCATGCGGGTGGCCGATGTGCCGGGCGTGTTCGCCGCCGGCGACGTCGCCTCGAGCGTGGTCGATGGACTGCACCCGACGGTGATGTCCTGCCAGTTCGCCCGTCCCATGGGCCGCTTCGCCGGTCACAACGTCGTAGCCGATCTGGCGGGCCTGCCGATGCTGCCGCTGCGCATCGATTGTTACGTGACCGTGCTCGACCTCGGCGGCTGGGGCGCGCTCTATACCGAAGGGTGGGATCGCGAGGTTCGCACCACTGGCGCGGCCGCAAAGGCGACCAAGCAGACCATCAACTGCAAGCGCATCTACCCGCCGCTCACCGGTAGCAAGGCCGAGCTCTTCGCTGCGGCAGCACCGACGGTCCAGGCGCCGCCGCCGACTTATGGGGCGCGGTAGATTTTGATCGGGGCTGGTTGGAGGATCGCGGCTGTGCCAATTGCTCCGTCATTGCGAGCGTAGCGAAGCAATCCAGAAAAATTACCCGGGCGCAGTGTGGGTTTGGTTACGAAGCACGCCAAAACCAAGTTACCCCCCCCAAAATAAAACCCCCCCGGGGGGGGGG